>NZ_DBHIGR010000023.1:0-9521 GCF_057249185.1 Oribacterium sp. | reverse complement strand
GGAAGGAGGTTTTCACCCTCTTTCTTTCCGTGTTCTTAGACTTTTATGTTTTTTCTTCCAGCAAATATGCGGTGGATCAGGTCTACGGCTCTTCCCGTTCCGGTATTTTTAATCTTTTATTTATGCCCGGAAACTTTATTTATCTTTTAGCAAACTTTATTATCCGCCCGGCCCTTCCGCAGTTGGCGGTCCTTTTTCAGACCGGGAAGGAAAAAGCCTTTCGAAAGCAGGAAAATGCCTTATTTAAAAAGGTAGTTTTGCTGTCCTTAGTCCTTTTTCTTCTGGCTCTTATTTTTTCCGGCCTGGCTCTCAGCATTTTGGAGTGGATTCTTGGCAGCAGCTTCTCCGGAAAGTTTACAGGAGAAAGATGGACCTTCTGCATTTTGATTTTGGGCGGAGCTTTCTATGCTCTGGCTAACACGGAGTACTATCTTTTGATTTTAAAGAGAAAGCAAAAATGGGTATTTATCGGCTATGGCATTGCCAGTCTGCTTTCCTTCTTTACGGTAAATCCGGTGGTAGCTATGGGAGGATTTTTTTACGGCAGTCTGCATTTTCTTTCCATGATGGTCTTTTTGTTCCTTTTCTTCTTTGTTACGGGACACGGGAAGGGCGAATTTAAGGACAGTTCATTCTCGGTTTCTTCCTTATGAGGCAAAGAGCTATAGCAGAGTAGAAGGAGAAGCTAAAACTATAGCCTTTCTTTTCTAAAGAGCCCATGTTAAAATGCCAAAAGGAGGTAGGAAATGCAGGAAAATGCCCAAAGTCAGAAGCAAAACTATGACGTCATCATCCCCACTTATAAGCCGGATGAGAAATGCAAAAGATTGTTGGATGCCCTGGAAAAGCAGGAAGTTCCTCCACGAAAAATCATTTTGATTAATACGGAAGAAGCTCTTTTTCCCAAGTCCTTATTGGAGGGAAGGAATCCGGAGCTTTACCTTTTAAAACATATCAAGAAAGAAGAATTTGACCATGCTTACGCCAGAAACCTGGGGGTATCTTTTTCGGATGCGCCTTTTTTTCTATGTATGACGGAGGATGCGGTTCCAAAAGATAGCTCTTGTACCAAGGAATTGCTGGAAGCATTTTCTTGGGAGGAAAAAATCGGAGCGGTTTACGGAAGACAGCTTACCGACGAGGAAAGCTCCTTTGACGAGGTGCTTTCCAGGAGCTTCAACTATGGAACAGAGCCGAAGATTTGCGGGATAGAGCAGTTGCCGAAGCTTGGCATCAAATGCTTTTTCCAGTCCAATGTCTGTTGTATGTATAAAAAGGATTTGTTTCAAAGTCTAGGCGGCTTTTCCGAACCCAGTATTTTTAACGAGGATATGATTTATGCCGCAAGGATGCAGGAAGCGGGAGGAAAAACAGCCTACTGCCCAAGGGCGGAGGTTTGGCATTCCCATCATTTTTCCGCCATGGATCAGTTCCATAGAAATTTTGACCTGGGGGTGTCCCACAGAGACTATAGGGAAATATTCTCGAAAATCCCTGCGGAAAAGGAAGGAATGAAATACCTGAAGAGGAGTATAGAAAAGCTTTGGCAGGAGAAGAAGGCGCTTTTGATTCTCCCCTTCCTTTATAAAACCGCCTTTCGTTTTCTTGGCTATCAACTGGGAAAGCGCTATCATAAGCTTCCGAAAAGCTGGGTGTTTGCCTTTACCGTGAATCCCCAGTATTTCCGAAAGAAGTTTTCCAAAGAAAGGGAAAAACAGTAATCTATGAGTCCTTTGTTTAGAGTGATTATCATATTGGTCTGCCTGGGAACCAGCCTGTTTTTACATCGTTCCATCAAAAAGGCGAAAATGCGGATTGAAGAGAGTATCTTTTGGCTACTTTTTTCCATTCTCTTGCTTGTTTTTGCCATTTTTCCCTTTGTACCGGATTTTATGGCCAGAAGCCTGGGGATTTACTCCACACCGAACTTTCTCTTTTTGCTGGTGATTTTTATTCTGCTTTTACGGCTTTTCCATACCCATGTGGAATTGGGGAAGCTGGAGGAAAAGGTGAATCGAATCGTGCAGGATATGGCATTGGAGGAGAGAAAAGAAAGAGAAAGGGAAAAGCATTTGAAAGTAGAGCAGGAGGACAGTAAATGAGTAATCTACTAAGCTTGTGGAAAGAGCATCCCGTATTTTTGCGGGAGACCATTTTCCTTAGTTTGATTTCCCTTGCCTTTGCAGCAGGCTTTTTCTTCTTTCTTTTTCGTAGGAAAATGAAGCTTGCCCAGATTTATTTTCTGAGCATGATGATTCTGGGTTCCCTGTATTCCTTTGTTTTAATGCCCTTATCCGCCCCGGATGAGGTTCTGCATTATGTCAGTGCCTATGCTCTGTCTTCGGAAATGATGGGACAGGGGGGAAAGCTGTATGATAAAGATGGAAATCTTCGCATCCGGAAGGAGGATGAGGAGATTGATGACTGGACCGGAGACGGGAAGCCGGAGGAGGCTACGGTTTTCGGTATGCATATTGATCGAAAACAGGTGGAGGAAAGACAGAAGGCCTCTTTTTTTGCCAAAGATAAGGGCTATGGATTTACTTTGCAAAAACCGGTAAAGACCACTCCATTAGCCTACTTTTTTCCGGCGCTGGGATTTTCCTTTGCAAGAATCTTATATGGCTCACGCTTTACTCTTTTATATTTCGGGAGATTCTTTAACCTTCTGTTTTTCAGCATTTTAGGAAGTCTGGCTATAGAAAAGATACCTATGGGGAAGGAAATCCTTTTTTCCGTCAGTCTTTTTCCCATGACCTTGGAGCTGATTTCTTCCTTGTCCTATGACGCCTATATCCTGGCCTTAAGCTTTCTTCTTTTATCCTTGATCTTTCAATACCAGTTTCGAGAGGAAAAGCTTGGCCTTAAGGAAATTCTATGGATTTGTTTGATTGCCATAGCTCTTTCGCCCTGTAAGATGGTATATTCCCTTCTGTTTTTGCTTTGCGTTATGGTTTCCTTTAAACGGTTTTCCTCCCCATGGCTTTATTTTATCGGTATTTTTGCTATAGGCTTATCCATTGTTCTACCCTTACTGCTGGTGAATCTGGATGCCTTCAGCCGCTATGTCCGTCCTCAGGAGGATACGGTAAATCTTTCCAATATCGTAGGACAGGACGGGGGAATGGAAACCTATAACCGAAGAGAAATTCTGGCACAGCCGGATGTGTATTTAAAGATTCTGAGAAATACCTTTTTTATCAAGGGAAAGGAGTACTGGTATACATTGATTGGCCGTCCTTTGGGGCAGTTTGACAATCGTCTGTCATTTCCGCTTCCCTTGGTGGTGCTTTTCAGCATTTGCCCCTTCCTGGCAGGAATTTTTGGAGAACGGGAGGAAATGCAGGGGAAGAAGCTTCATATTTTACAAAGAATCATTCTTTTCCTGATTCCTTTGGGATTAATCGTTTTGATTTTGTCTTCCATGCTTTTTGCTTATACACCAAAGCGTACGGACTATGTCTTAGGGGTTCAGGGAAGATACTTTTTGCCGGTACTGCCTTTCTTTATTCTTTGCTTTATGCCAAGTAAGAGGGTGGGAAAGCAGGGAGAGAGGATCGTTTCTTTCGTCCTTTTCTTCCAGATTCTTGCGAATCTTTTATTTCTTTTATACACTTATATCAGTTTGTTTTTACACTAAACTCGAACTTTGATGGATACCGAGTATCCCGAAGGAAGCATATCATCCTTCCTTTGGAGTATTCGAGATAAACGGAAAGGGAATAGCATGCGGGGATTTTTGACCCTTATCAAGATTTGTAAAGAAAAAAGAAAAATGATTATGAGCCTGGCCTTTGCGGACTTTCGGAAGCGCTTTGTAGGCTCTTATTTCGGGGCGGTTTGGATGTTGATTCAGCCCTTGGTAACCATTGCGATTTATGCTTTTATCTTTGGCCCCTACGGCTTTAAATCCAGCCCTCCGGTGCCCAATGTTTCCTATACCACCTGGCTGATTCCCGGAATGGTGCCCTGGTTCTTCTTTTCGGAAGTGATGAATATGAATACCGGAATCTTACAGGAATATCAGTATCTGGTAAAAAAGGTGGTTTTCCCCATTGAGCTTTTGCCGATTATTAAGTTAATCAGCTGTTCCCTGGTGCATCTTTTCTTCCTTCTGGTTATGTTTTTGTTTGCCCTGTTTAGCAGAGAACCTATTTTGATTACCTGGCCCCAGGTATTCTTTTATTCCTTTGCCACGGCTTTTTATGCCCTGGCTTTATCCTTCTTTACCTCTGCGGTTTCCGTCTTCTTTAAGGACATGCAGCAGATTGTGGGAATTGTCTTGCAGTTCGGAATCTGGATGACTCCGATAATGTACGATGAGACACTATTTACCGGGAAGGCTCCCATTGTTAAGTGGATTTTAAAGATAAACCCTATGTATTATATTGTGGCAGGCTACAGGGATTCCATGCTTACCGGTCACTGGTTCTTCGAAAGACCGGGCTTAAGCCTGTATTTCTGGGGAGTGACCACGGTTATGTTTTTATTCTCTCTAAGATTTTTCCGTTCTTTACGGCCTCATTTTTCCGATGTGCTGTAAAGTTTGTAACGAAACTTATTTTTTACGGTCTGTTCCTGTAAGGGGAGCACAAAGTCTTTTTAGAAAAAAGGAGAGTTTATGCTTTCAATGATTTTGGTAGTATTGGTTTTGGCTGTTTTCCTAAGCTTTGGCAGCCTGCATCTTTTTTCTATCCGAAAGATGGAAAAGGGTGAAAAGCGGGATGCTTTAGTCCTCTCTATTGTGGGAGGGAAATTACGGCAGATTTTAAAAATCTGTAAGGTGGAGCTTTCCGTGGATGGCTTAGATCAGATTCCGGAGAAGGAAGCGGTACTGTTTATCGGAAATCATCGCTCTTACTTTGATATTGTGGTGGCTTACAGCATTTTGCCCCGTCCCACCGGCTTTATTTCCAAGAAGGAAATTGCAAAAATCCCCAACATTGAATTATGGATGAGAGAGCTGCATTGTCTCTTTTTGGACCGGGAAAACTTAAAGCAAAATCTTCAAGTGATTATTGAGGCTATAAAGCAGGTGAAGGCAGGCATTTCCATGTGGATCTACCCGGAAGGAACCAGAACCAAGGGAGAGTCTGAGCTGGAGCTGGGAGAGTTTAAGGCAGGCTCCTTTAAGATTGCGGAAAAGAGCGGCTGCAAGATTGTTCCGGTGGCCATGATTAATACCAGAAGGATTATGGAAGAGGATTTTCCCAGACTGCACAGCGCCAAGGTCTATGTGCAATTCGGAAAGCCTATAGATTTATCAGAGCTTTCCGAGGAGGACAGAAAGAATATTGCGGAGTATACCAAGGAGCGGATTCGGGAGATGCTTGCGGAGCTGAAGGAGAAGGAAGCCGGGGAGCTTTCCGGAACGGTATAGCCGGAACGGTAAAGCCGGAACAGTAAAGACGGAACAGTAAAGAGGATTAGTAAAGACGGAACAGTATAATCGGAATAGTAGAACAGTTCCGAATATCACAAGGCGAAAGCTACGGAATAAAGAGGAGGAAGGGTGTATGGATCTTTTGGAGATTCGAAAGGAATTGGATATATTGGATCGGGAGATTGTTCATCTTTTCGAAAAACGAATGGGTCTTGTGGAGGATGTGGCCAGATTCAAGCTGGATACCGGAAAGGCCGTTCTGGACAGCAAGAGGGAAAAAGAAAAGCTTCAGGTGGCAAGAAGCTACGTGGAGGACCCGAAGCTACAGGAATCCATTACCGAGCTTTTTCAGGAAATGATGAGCATGTCCAGAAGAAAGCAAATCGGTATGCTTTTGGAAAGAGGAAGAGGATTTTCCTCCGGTTTTCAAAAGCTGGATTGTCTTCCTTTTTCCGGGAAAAGCCTGGTGTATCAGGGCGCGGAGGGAGCCTACTCCTATCTTGCGGGAAGAACTTTTTTCCAAAAGGAAAATATGATCGCCTGCACGCATTTTCAGGAGGTGCTTTCGGCATTGGAAGAAGGAAGGGCGGACTATGCCATTCTTCCCATGGAAAACTCCACCTACGGCATGGTACAGGATAATTTTGACCTTCTGGCAAAGCATCCTAAGCTTTATGTGGTGCAGGAAATCGAATTTCCGGTCTCCCATTGCCTGGCAACCCTCCCGGGAGAGTCTTTCTCCGACATCAAAAGAGTCTATTCCCATCCCCAGGCCCTGTCCCAGTGTGCAGACTTTTTTCAGAAGTATCCAAAGATACAGGGAATTCCCAGTTTAAATACAGCGATTGCCGCGAAGAATCTTATGGAGACAGGGGAAGAGGGGGCCGGAGTTCTATGCAGCAGGGAAGCAGCCTTAGAGTACGGTCTTTCGATTTTAGAGGAAAATCTTAGTAAAAAAGAGAACACTACCCGCTTCTTCATTTTAGGAAAAGAAGCGGTGTTTTCAAAGGATGCCGGGAAGCTCAGTATCTCCTTTTCTCTGCCCCATGCAGTGGGAAGTCTGTACCATATCTTAGGGAACTTTTTGTTTAACGGACTGACCCTTACCATGATTCAGTCAAGACCGGTGGGGGACGGAGAGTTTTCTTATTGCTTCTATGTGGATTTTCTTGGGAATTTAGAGCAAAAGGAAGTGTTGAATGCCTTGAGCTGTTTACAGGAAGAGGGCGTTGATTTTAGAGTTTTAGGAAATTATCCTTCTAAAGAGTTCAAAAGATAAAAATTTAGTTTTTCGGAACGAAAATGCAAGAACTTAGAAAGTAGATAATCTTTCTTTTTTCGCAAATATCCAGTACACTATGACATATTGTGCTAAGGAGGTAGTATGCAGCAAATTAATATATTGGTAGTAGACGATGAGAAAGAGATTGCCGAGTTAGTGGAAATTTACTTGGTGTCTGACGGATATAAAGTATTTAAGGCATATAATGCGGAGGAAGGCTTACAGATTTTGTCTCAGGAAGAGATTCATCTGGTGCTTTTGGATGTGATGATGCCGGGAATGAACGGACTGGAGATGTGCCGTAAGATTCGGGAAAGCTCCAATATTCCCGTGATTATGCTGTCTGCAAAGTCCGAGGATTTGGACAAGATTGTAGGCTTAACCGGCGGGGCGGATGACTATGTGACCAAGCCCTTTAATCCTTTGGAGCTTACTGCCAGGGTAAAGTCTCAGTTAAGACGCTATACCCAGTTAAATCCCAATGCAGGTCCCAATTATGTGAATAATGAGATTCATATTCGGAATATGCTGATTAATAAGGACAATCATAAGGTATTGATTGACGATGAGGACATTAAGCTTACCCCCATCGAGTTCGATATTCTCTTCCTTTTGGCATCTCATCCCGGAAAAGTTTTCTCCACCGATGAGATTTTTGAAAAGGTTTGGAATGAAAAGGTGTATGAGGCCAACAATACGGTTATGGTACACATCCGTCGTCTGAGAGGAAAGATGAAAGAGGATCAGAGAGAGGACAAGATTATCACCACCGTTTGGGGCGTTGGCTATAAGATTGAAAAGTAGGGGTCTTTACGTTGAAGAAGACGAGTTTACCCCACCATTTCGGTCGGGGCTATTTCATGCAACTGTTGGTTCATGTGGGAATTTCCGCCCTTTTTACAGCGGTTATCGAATGTTTTTTGGTTTTAAACATCGGTTCCTACACCAATTATCTGGTGCAAATCGGAAATGACAATCCCCTTGTACAACGCTTTGCCTTTGTCAGCACCGTCAGTATTTTACTTTTTGTGCTGGTGGGGATTTTGATTTTTACCATCATTTTCCTCTTTCTGCAAAGAAAAACGGCAAGAGATATTGAGACTCTGGCTCAGGGGGTAAAGCAGATTTCCGCCGGGGATTTTCATACGGATATTGCCATTTCCGGAGAAGGAGAGCTGGCGCATATTGCGGAAAGCATTCGTCTTATGGAAGAGGAGCTGTCCTCCCATATTGAACGGGAGAGGGAAAACGAACAGTCTAAAACAGACCTGATTACCAATATTGCCCATGATTTAAGAACCCCCCTCACCTCTATTTTGGGCTATCTGGACTTGCTTCGAAACAGCCAGATGGTTCCGGAGGAAATGAAAAAACATTATATTGAAATCGTATATAACAAAGCTCTCCGTTTACAAAAACTAATCGAAGAGCTTTTTGGCTTTACAAAATTATCCTATGGCAAGCTGAATATGAATATCAGCACCCTGGATTTGGTTCAGCTTTTATCCCAGCTGGTGGAGGAAAGCTATCCGAATTTTGAGAAGAACAATCTCTCCTATGACTTTTCCGCCAATGTAAAATCTCTTTTTATCGAAGGAGATGGGGACCTTTTGGCCAGACTTTTTGACAACTTAATCAGCAATGCCATCAAATACGGGGCGGAAGGAAAGCGGGTTCTGATTCGTCTTCGTAAGGAAAAGGAAGAGGTGATGGTGCAGGTCTTAAACTTCGGCTATGTGATTCCGGAAAAGGAACTGCCGTTGATTTTTGATAAATTTTACCGTGTGGAGCATTCCCGTTCCCTAAGCACGGGAGGAACCGGCTTAGGACTTGCTATTGTAAAGAATATCGTGGATATGCATCATGGAAATATTACGGTGCAGTCGGATATGGGAGGAACCCGATTTAACGTAACTCTTCCTCTAAAATATACGGAGGAAGGACAGAGCTTTGCGGAGAGACCTGCCCGGGAAGAAAGAAACGGTAGAGGAACTGAGGGCGTAGAGAAGAAAAATGAGGGTAGGTCTGAAAGAAGAGTAGAGAAAAAGCCTGAGAGAAGGTCGGATAAGAAGAATCGAAAGAAAGATAGAAAGTAGGGAGAAATGGGAAAGAAGGCGTTGATTTTTGTATTTCTCTTCTTCCTTTTCCTCATGGGAAAAGAGGGAAGAGCGGAAAATCTGAATTTAAGCTACCAGTACGGAATACAAAATACGGCGAAGTCCGGGAGAAGTCTGCCCCTTTTTCTTACAGTGGAAAATACGGAGGAACAGGTTTTTTCCGGTAATTTAAAGGTTTTATTTGCGGAATCCAACCAGAGTATCGTGGAATATTCTTATCCTATCGTGGTGGAAGGTAACAATAAAAAGGAGCTTGTAAAGAACCTGAGTCTTCCCACCGGCGTGAATCAGATGCTTATCAGTATTGAGAATAAGCGGGGAGAGCAAATCAACAGCCAAAGAGTGGGACTGGATATTTCCGGAACCGATGCGGAGCTTTTTGTGGGAATTCTTTCCGAAAAGGGAGAGGGAATCGGTTATCTGCATAATGCCAGAATCAATAACGGACTTCTGGAAAGCAGAACTTTTGCATTTCAACCGGAGTCCTTTCCCAAGGAAGAGTCGGTACTTTCCCTTTTGGATTTATTGATTATTCGGGATATTTCCTTTTCCGACCTGTCCAAGGAACAGGAAAATTTCATCAATTCCTATATTGAACAGGGGGGCATAGTTTTATTTTCTCTTTCCGGAACAAGAGGAAGAGAAACTCTGGGGGACAATTATTCCGCCTTACTGGAAAAGGAATTGGATTTTCGGGAAAGAGCTCTGCATCTTGGTACAGAGGGGGACTTGGCGCAAG
>NZ_DBHIGR010000022.1:0-17820 GCF_057249185.1 Oribacterium sp. | reverse complement strand
ATTATACATCAAGCCTGAGGTCTTTGGAATATCCACAGCCCATCCCCGAGGAAACTTATTTAAATACCCTATAAATAATAGCTTTTTTAAATATAAAATAGGCTTTTTAAATATAAAATGGCTTTTTTAAATATAAAACAAGCCTGAAACTTGAAATATGAATTCCTCAAGTTTCAGACCGTCTTTGCGATATTTCCCGGATTATTTTGTTTTTTG
Source organism: Oribacterium sp. (assembly GCF_057249185.1). Classification (NCBI taxonomy): domain Bacteria; kingdom Bacillati; phylum Bacillota; class Clostridia; order Lachnospirales; family Lachnospiraceae; genus Oribacterium; species Oribacterium sp. The sequence continues at coordinate 17,604 of NZ_DBHIGR010000022.1, read as the reverse complement.
CAGTCCTATAAAAATCAAGCGCCTAGACTTTTTAAGATTCGAAGGCTTTGAAATTGCTTGGGGAAGCTTTCTTTACAAAGATAATCCACATTTTGAGAAAAGGATAGAAGGGTTCCCTCCTCCAAGGTAAAGGTATAGAGTCTTCCCAAGGGTACGGACAGAATATGATGCCAGGCCTCCTGTACCGACTTTCCGGAGGACAATGGCGGCTCCTCCGTGTATTCCCCCTCCAGCATCAGCATTCGAAGCTCAAAAATCCTTCTTACCAATTCATTTTTCAAGCCCTTATGTAAGAGTGCCTTTAGGGAAAGATAAAGAAGCTCCACCATTTGGGGCGCCTCCAGATTTTCCTGTGCCACCAGCTCCGCCAGCTCTAAAAAATAGGCGGCATAGCAGGCCTTTTCCAAATCCTTTGCAATCTCTTCAAAATAGGCATCCACCTCTACAGAACGAAGGGTATACCCTGCCTTTCCTTCCCGTAAATGAAATTTTCCGAAGACAAAACTACGGCTCCCTGCCAAAAGAGGAGAGTTGGGACGTTTTGCCCCACTGGCCCAAACCGTCATTTTCCCCCTCTCCATGGTAAGAAGCTGTAATCGCTTATCAAACTCCCGTAAGCTGTGCTCTGACAGCACCACCCCCCGGAGAACAATTTCCTCTTTCACTGACCCCTTCTACTTTCCTAAAAATACTTTCAACTCTCCTAAAACTAATTTCCTAAAACTGCCTTTCTTAACTAAGCGCATCCTTGAAAACGCAATCTCTCGGATTTTTCTATCCCGAAAATGCCTTTTACTTCTGCTCTCTATAACCGTACTCCCGTAGATAAGCCGGATTTTCTCTCCAATCCTTTCGCACTTTCACAAAGAGCTGTAGATTCACCTTGGCTTCCAAAAGGGATTCCATCTGAATTCTGGCACCAGTACCGATATTTTTCAGCATGGCACCGCCCTTTCCGATAATGATGCCCTTGTGGCTGTCCTTTTCACAGACAATGGTGGCCTTCACATCCCAGATTCCGTTTTTTCTCTCCCGCATACTGTCCATCAGTACCGCAATGCCATGGGGAATTTCCTTATCCAGCTTATATAGGGCCTGCTCCCGAATCAACTCCGCCGCAATTTCCCGTACCGGCTGATCCGTAATGGTTTCCTCATCGTAGTATCGGGGACCATAGGGAAGCAAGTCAAAAAGAATATCCTTTAACTCCTCCAAGCCCTGACTCTTATAGGCGGAAATTCCTACGATTGCGGCAAAGTCCAGCTCCTTTTCATAGTCTTCCTTCTTCTTCAGGAAGGCATCTTCGCCCCCTAAAAGATCCAGCTTGTTTAAAACCAGAATAATCTTTCGCTTGCTATGCTTTAGAAGAGAAAGTATCTGCTCTTCCTTTTCTCCCTTTTGTTCGGTGGCATCCACGATATAAAGAACCAGGTCTCCGTTTCCCAAAGCCTTTTCCGCTACGGATTCCATGTAAACGGATAGCTGATTTTTCGCCTTGTGGATTCCGGGCGTATCATGGAAAACGATTTGTCCCCTCTCCTCATCATACACCGCCATAATTTGATTTCTGGTGGTTTGGGGCTTTTTCGAAGTTATGGCCACCTTCTGACCAATTAAGGCATTGAGAAGAGTGGACTTTCCCGCATTGGGAAGCCCTACAATGGAAACAAAGCCGGATTTCACCGGTCCTTCCTCTATTTTTACTTCTTCGCCTCTTTCCTTGGCAAAAAAATCATCAATTACAGATCCCATCGCTTTACTCCCTTCCCTTTCAGAACAAAAGCCTTATGTTTTTTATCCCCTTCTATTAAATCTCTTCCAGACTTTCAAAAGCAGCCTTTGCCTTTTCCAGCTCGCCCTTATTTCCTATAGCACATAGAGACTTTTCTTGGAAGGCTCTCTTGATATAAGCCGAAAGATTTCGGATATCCTTCTCCTCCACATCCAAAAGCTCATCCCTTTCTCGTTGCAAGTCTTCCTTTGTAAGCTTGGAAAGATAACAGCTCAAGCCCAAAAGGAACTTGGTATAGGCGGACTTTGGCATATCCAGTTCAGAAATAGCTCCGATGACATATTTGTTTAACTCCAATTCCGTAGCCTTGAAGTTTTCCAGATACTCTGCCACCTTACGATATTGTTCCAAGGTTCTCTGCACATGGGGATCCCTATAGGAAACCATAAAGCTTTCTCCGTTTCGGCCAAAACCGCACATAGCCCCATAGGCATTTCCCTGCTCTCGAATATTTTTCCAGAGGAAGTCGTAGGACAAAATCACCTTTAAGACCTTCAGGCTTCCGGTATAGGGGTAAGCCTCCCCTTGGAAGGAGCCTGCGGAAGCTACATAGTTCACCTGGGAAGTGGTACTGAAGGCTTCCCTACGCTCTTTTTCTCCTGCAAATTTTGTTTCTCTCCAATCTTCCTTTTCCGGAAAACGTCTTCCCAAGAAATCTGTAAGCTCTTTCTTTTCCTTCTCGAAAATGCCGATATCTCCCCCTGCTGCAAGGAGCAATCTTTCTCCACTGAAAATTTTCCCGGATAGGGCTGTAAGCTTTTCTCCTAAAGCCTTGGGATTCTTTCGAAAATCCTCTTCCAGCTGTTCTAAGAAATGCAGATAGACAATTCCCTTAATCTGCTCCTGAAAATGAGAGCTTGGGGAGAAGCCGGACATGGCACGAGTCACAGCATAGCTGTGGCCGGAGCCCTCCAGACGCATTCTTTCTCTGGACTTTGCTTCCAGAAGAATCTCGGAAAGGCGCTTTTCCTCCTGATAAACCGTTCTAAACAGCATCTCCTCCAGATACTCTACCGCATTTTTTAATTCTCCCTGTAAAAGCTTGAAGTCCAGAGCCAAGACGCCGGTGTACCGATCCTTCTCCACAAAATCCGGATAGGCTGTTAAATCCACGCTAAAGCCCCCGGTATGAAGATAAATTTCAGAATTAAAATCCTGAAAACGGTAATTTTCCGTGTCCATATAGGCAAGACAGGTTCTTAAGAAGGAAAGGTAGGACAGTTCCTCCTCACTAAGGCCGTCAGTGTGGAATTGCAGGCGAAGGTACAGAACCCCCTTAGAATCTCCGGGCACCAAAATCATTTTTCTGCCACTAAGACTTTCCTCCTGATAGGGGTAGGACTCCGCTTCCCTCTTGATATCCTTTCTGGAGAGTACCGGCAGAGTCTTTAAAGCTTCCTCTGTATTTCCTGTCTGCTGGTATAAAGTAAGCTCCTCTTTTACTTTTTTGATCTGTTCTTTTTCTTCCGGAGAAAATGCCTGCCATCTGGCCTGAAGCTCCTCTGAAAGCTTCTTTTCCTTCTGCTCTGTCATCCCCCTCTTAGGTAATAAACGGAGGAGGGAAGAATGGGGATTGTTCAGGAAATTTTCCTTTAAGAGCTTTTCAAAATAGCCCTTTTCCACCTCTTCCATCAGCTCCTTATAAAGAGCCTCCGCTTCCAGATAAAGCCAGGGCTTTCCTCCGTAGAGCCAGGAATCCAAAGCGCTTAAGCTGTAAACCAATCCCTTAGGGGTACTGCCGTAATCCGCCTCCTTGTACTGGAAGGCATCATGGTGAATGGCCGCCAAGATGGTCTTATGGTCTAAACCATTTTCCGCGGCATCCAAAAAGCAATCCTGAATCAGCTGTAGAAACTCTCCTGCTCTCTCTTCGGAAACATTCTTACTGATAACGGAAAAATAGTGTTGTAAAATGCCGTCGGAATAGCCTCCGAAAACATCCTCTCCCAAGCCTGCTTCCAGAAGCTTTTGCTTTAAAACCGCTCCGGGGCCGGAAAGCAGGGCATGATCCAGATAAGAAAATGCCATAGACTTCTTCGCATCCTGTCCTGCATCCAAAACAAAGTTGTAGGAAAGATAAGCTTTATTTTCGCTGCTATCCTTCTCGGAAATAGGATAATACTGGCTTTCTTTTACCATTTTCCCAAAAGGCTGCTGCCGCAAAATTTCAGACTTGGGAGAAATTCGTTCAAAGTCCTGAAGATATGCCTCATCCATCCAATTTAATTTCTCCTCCATATTCATATCTCCATAAAGGATAATGAAGGAATTGGAAGGATGATAAAAACGCTGATGGAAGGCCTTAAAGGCATCATAAGTTAATTTCGGAATGTCCTCCGGATCTCCTCCAGACTCATTACCGTAGGTGGTATTCGGGAAAAGAGAATGGAAGGTATAGCGTTCCAGCACGGACTCCGGGTCGGAAAATGCTCCCCGCATCTCGTTATAAACTACGCCGCTATAACACAGCTTTCCCTCTTTGTCCAAGGTATAGTGCCAGCCCTCCTGCAAAAAGGTCCGGTAGTTTTCCAAACAGTTTGGATGAAAAACCGCATCCAAATATACATCCATCAGATTTTGGAAGTCCTTGTCATTCTGGGAGGCCACCGGATAAACAGTTTTGTCCGGATAGGTCATGGCATTTAAAAAGGTCTTTAAGGAGCCCTTCACCAGCTCCACAAAGGGATCCTTTAAGGGGAACTTCTTGGAACCGCAAAGCACGGAATGCTCTGTAATATGAGCCACTCCGGTGGAATCCTCCGCAGGGGTTCGAAAGGCAATACTAAAGACCTTGTTATCATCCTTATTCTCCAAGCATAAAACCTTGGCGCCGGTCTTCTTATGCTCATAGACTCGTGCCATGGTTTCCAGCTCTTTAATCTCTTTTTCTTCTATAAACTCATATGCCTTCATCAAAATATCTATTCCTTTCTAAACTACCGAATTTTTCCCTGATCTGTCTATAGCTTACAGTAAAGCCTGTCTACAGTTTTTGGAAAAGCCTGTTTACAGCTTATGGCAGAGCCTCTCTACAGCTTATGGCAAAGCCTTTCTCCGAAGAGGAACAGGGCCTCCCGAAAGTAAAGATGCGGCCTTAGCACTGGGTCCTCAACCGAGGGAAATCCTACAATACTGACTTTCTGTGAGGCTCCCACTTTCCCTTCCTCTCTCTGCTTTTGTAAGGCTTGCTCCGCAAAATGACAGGCTCTGTAAATCAGATACTGAGAACCCACAATGCCGATTCTGATTTCTTTATCACTTGAATTGTCCTTACTCTCCGGCTCTTCGGATGTCTCTGTATGATTCTCTTCCGCCGAATCAAAAATCTCATCCGAATCCAAGTCCTCTTCATAGTCCACAACTTGATTTTCCTGGGCCGCCAGTCTTTTCCGGACTGCTTCCCGATGCTTTTGACGAAGATCCTCTTGTATCTCGGAGCCTTCCTGATTCTGCTCCCCTTGGAAAATGCTTTCTATTCCGTAGGAAAGCTTTTGCTCCGTAGTTTTCGAGTAAAACTCCATCAGCATAGCATCGGCGGGAATCTCCATCTTCAGCATACTTTGGTACATCACGCTGGCTTCCGCACTGGCACTGTTCCTTCCCTTACCGCCGGAAAGCACAATGGTTGCCGAAGGATTCTCCTGATAGCATAAATCCGCTCTTTCCAGGCGATTTTGAAGGAGTGGCGTAATCTTATTGTTTTCCAATTCGGAACCCACCACCAAAATATAAGAAAGGGGATCCTTCCACTGCCCGTAGTGATATTGGCTTAAATAACCGATAAGATAACTGAAAAGCAGGAAAAAAATGCAGTAACTGCTTAAGCAAAAAATTCTAAAGCGAAAAAACAAGGGATTTTTTCGTAAACGCTCCGGTGCCTTATAGACAAAGGCCATCAGGAGATGAATAGCTCCCAAAAGAAGCCAAATCCAAAGAAAGGAAAGATAGGAAGCGGTGGTCCATAAAAAGCCAAAGTAAAGAAAACATCCTAATGCTAATATTAAAAATACAATTCCCATATCTTCTCCTTTCCCGGTTTTCTCCTGAAAATTCTTTCTCCTTTAGAAGACTTTTCTCCTTAATAGACTGTTCTCTTTAATAGACTATTCTCTTTAATGGAGTTTTTCCTCTAATAGATTTTTTTCTATTTGTCTTCGATTCTTCTTAATACATCCTGGGCTTCCGGAAGTATGGAAAAACGAATCTTCAAGTTCTGCTTGGAATGGGGGCAGGATTCCAATGCTTCTCCGGTATCCGCATCCTCCATGGAAAGAACCTCCGTATCCAAGTTATCCCCGTTAGGCTTCATAATGGAAATGCTTTCCCCTACAGAAAACTTATTTTTCTGCTGCAGGAAGGCAAACTCTCCCTCCACCTTCTCCACTGTTCCCAGATAAATAGCTCCTGCACTATAGCTGTTATTGCCATAAATCTGATCCTCTTCATCCGGTCTGCCATAGTAGAAGCCGGTACTATAGTCTCTAAAGGTACATTTCCGGATTTCTTCCTCATAAATCGGAAGCTTATCCTCATACTTCTTCGGATCCTCCAGATAATCCTGAATAGCCACCTTATAGGTTCTAGCCACGGTAGCCACATATAGCTCCGTCTTCATTCGCCCTTCAATCTTTAAAGAATCCACTCCCGCCTCAATCAGGTCGGGAATATGACTAATCATATTCAGATCTTTGGAATTGAAAATGTAGGTTCCCCTATCATTTTCAAACACCGGATAATACTCTCCGGGACGCTTTTCTTCCATCAAAGAATACTTCCAGCGACAGGGATGGGTACAGGCTCCCTGGTTAGCATCCCTTCCGGTGAAAAAGCTGGAAAGCAGGCAACGACCGGAATAGGACATACACATTGCCCCATGCACAAAGGCCTCGATTTCCATATCCTCCGGGATATGGTCTCTGATTTCCTTAATCTCTGCCAAGCTTAGCTCTCTCGCACAAACCACTCTCTTTACGCCCAGCTGATGCCAGAAACGGAAGGTTTCATAATTGGTATTATTGGCCTGGGTGGAAATATGAATCTCCACTCCCGGCATCATTTCCTTCGCCAGAAGGAAGGCTCCCGGATCCGCAATCAATACCGCGTCCATCCCTACTTCCTTCAATTCGGAAAAATACTCCCGCATAGGCAGTAAATCCGCATTATGGGCCAAAATATTGGCGGTGACATAGACCTTTACCCCTCTTTCATGGGCATAGTCCACCGCTTCCTTCATCTTTTCCAAACTGAAGTTCTTGGCATTTGCCCGGAGGGAAAATGCCTCTCCTCCCATATAGATGGCATCCGCCCCGTAATGAATGGCGGTTTTCAAGCCCTCCATAGATCCTGCCGGAATTAATAACTCCACTTTTCTCTTCATAATCCTACTTTCTACTCTATGTACTGATGAACTCATTGTATTTATGAATTTTTTGTACTGATGAATACTTTCTACTGATGAGCTCTATGCTTTCTTGATAGACAGACTTACTCCGTCTCCAATAGGTAAAATGGAGGTCTCCAGACTTTCCTCCCTTTGCAGAAGCCTCAGGAACTCCCGCATCCGCTTGTGAATCGTTCTCTGTCTTCTATCCAAATAAAAGCGACTCTCCAACAATAATTCTCCCTGGAGAATATTGTCACAAAAGAGTATACCACCGGGAGACAAGAGTTTCAAAATGGAAGGAAGCCAAAGAGGATATTGAGCCTTGGCTGCATCCAAAAACACAAAGGAAAACTGCTCTTTCTTTTCCAGAAGCTCCTCCAAAATCCCGCTGCCGTCTCCTTCCAGCAGGGTGATTTTATTCTGATAGGGACTTGCCGCAAAGTTCTTTTTCGCCTTTTCGATTCTAGGCGGAAAATTCTCCACCGTTACAATCTCCCCTTCTCCCTCTAAAGCATCCATCATAACCAGAGCGGAATAGCCTACAGCAGTTCCCAGTTCCAAAATTTTAGGCTTGTTTTTCGTTTTCAAACAAACACGAAGAAGCGCTGCGGTTTCCTCCCGTAAAATGGGGACGGCCTCCGATAGCGCTTCCTTGCGAATCTCCTCCAGGAAAGTGGTTCTTTCCGGGAGGAAGGATTGTATAAATTGGCTGATTCTGTCTTTTTTATCCAAAGTACTTCCTATTCATTTTCATTTCCGCCACCGATTTCCTGATCCTCTCGGCTTTCTTCGGTGCTCTGGTCTTCCGTCTCAGTAACTAAGTTTTTATCACTTAATTCCTGATTCTTCTTTCCCTCCTCTGTAATACTGTCCAGCATTTCCACCTGGGTCATGGCTGTACTCAGAGTATATTTTCCCGGAAGCAACTTACTGTGGTATAGCTTGGCTTTCAGGACAAAGGCCTGGGCATTTTGAATCAAACCCAAAGACTTGGCGTTTTCTCCCACTTCCTTCCAGGACTCCCCCTCCTGAATATCCAGGGTGATTTCCCTTCCCGGTGAGGCTTCCATGGCATGGTCATACATAAGACCATGGCCATAACGATAGGCAACTTGTACCCCCTGCAAAATCAAAAATAAAAGAAATACGAGAAAAAGAAAGCGTACAGATACACTCATCAAGATTTGGGTAAATGCCCTTAAGAAGCTTCTTTTCTCCATTTTCCGTTTATACCTCCATAATTACCGGTAAAATCACAGGATTTCTCTTAATCTTCTTCCAAAGGAAGTCGGACAATCCGTCCTTAATCTGTGTCTTAATCTTGCCCCAGTCGCTGACATGGGTGCAAAGGCAGTCATCCACCACATCCTGCACCGCCACTCTGGCTTCTTCCATTAAATCCTCAGACTCCCGCACGTAGACAAAGCCTCGTGAAATCAAGTCCGGTCCGGCCATCAGATGTCCGGAATATTTTTCCAGAGTAAGAACCACTACAATGATTCCGTTCTGTGCCAGATTCTGACGATCTCTCAGCACGATATTTCCTACATCTCCGATGCCCAATCCGTCCACATAAACGCCGCCGGCCTGCACCTTTTCCTTAATGCTGTAACTGATCTCTTCTCCGTTTGCCGTAAACTCCAGTACATCACCGTTGTCCAGCATCAGGCACTTATCCTTATCCACACCGACAGATTCCGCCAGCATTGCGGCAGATCTTCTATGATGGAACTCTCCGTGGAAGGGCACAGCATACTTGGGCTTTACAAGGGAGTACAAAAGCTTCAAATCCTCTGCGCAAGCATGACCGGAAACGTGGGTATCCTGCATAATCACCTTGGCATGGAGCTTACACAGCTCATTAACAACCCGGTCTACCGCCCGCTCATTCCCGGGGATTGGATGAGAAGACATAACCACCACATCATTGGGGCCAATGCTGACCTTCCTATGCATACCGCTGGCCATACGGGAAAGAGCCGCCATAGACTCTCCCTGAGAACCGGTGGTAATCAGAACCGTCTGCTCATCCGGATAATCCTTTAAGTTTTCAATGTCAATGAGGGTACCTTCCGGGATATGGATATATTCCAGCTCTGAAGCTACGGAGATAACATTCACCATGGAACGTCCCTCCACTACAACCTTTCTCTTATACTTTGCGGCAGTGTCGATAATCTGCTGCACACGATCCACATTGGAGGCAAAGGTTGCCACAATAATTCTGCTATTCTGATGCTCTGCAAAAATCAAATCAAAGGTTCTTCCCACTGTCTTTTCAGACATGGTGAATCCGGGCTTTTGAGAGTTGGTGGAATCGGAAAGCATAGCCAGAACGCCGTTCTTTCCCAGTTCTGCAAAGCGCTGTAAATCTATCTGATCCCCAAAAACAGGTGTGTAATCCACTTTAAAGTCTCCGGTATGGATAATCACACCGGCAGGAGTGGTAATCGCCAAGGCAGCCGCATCCTGAATAGAGTGGTTGGTCTTTACGAATTCCACCTTTAAATCTCCGAAGTTCACGGTTTGACCGAACTTCATGGTCTTCATCTTCACCAGCTTATCCAAGCCGTTTTCCACAAGCTTTCTCTGAATCAAAGCCAGAGTGAGCTTTGTGGCATAAATCGGCACATTAATCTGCTGTAATACATAGGGTAATGCTCCGATATGGTCCTCATGGCCATGGGTAATCACAAATCCCTTCATCTTATGAATCTTGGACTTGATGTAGCTGATATCCGGAATAACCAAATCAATTCCCAACATATCATCTGTAGGGAAGGCCAATCCGCAGTCCACAATAATCATGGTATCCTCTGTCTCAATGGCAGTGATGTTCATACCGATTTGATCCAGTCCCCCCAAGGGAATTACTTTCACAGAGCCCTGAAAACTGTGCTTGGGCTTTCTTCCCTTTGCCTTACTTTCCGATACCTCCATGGTTCCGGTAAGCAATGGGAAATGCTCCGGACTGTAAACCGGTTTATCCTCCTCCCTGCCTCTGGGTCTTAAGGGATTTTTTCTTGGGGTTGGCACGTTCATCATCCTGCTTTCCTGCTTTGCCGTTGCTCTGGCATTGGCTGTTCTGTAATTTCTCTTTCCATCGGTACTTTTGGATTTTCCAATCTGACTCTTATGAACGTTTACGATGCGATGAGCCCCTTCTACCTTCTTCTTTTCACTGTTGTTGCTGTTTCCGTTATTTCCTTCTTTCATTCTATTCCTTTCTTAGTCTATATTCATTTGTATTTATGTTTGTTTCTTTAAATTCGTGTTTTAATATTTTCTTGCCCCTACTCTCTCGGGCTTTTCTTAGCTTAATGAGAACTTTTCCAAGTCCGACTCTATCTCTCTATGGTAATATCTTCTCCGGAAAGTAACTCTGCGAAAATATCCATAATGCGTTCCGCCTCTTCTCCCTCCGCAAAGCTGAAGTCCGCTTCTTCGTCCTCAGGTGCGGATGTGTCCTTCATCACATAGCAAACGCCGTCTTCCCCTTCTTTAGCATCGGTAACCAAAATATAGGTCACTCCCTGTACCACAGTTTCCTCCAAAATCTCCAACTCTAAATCATCTTCTTCTGAACGTAAACGAATTCTTCCGCCTTCCATTTTACCCTTCCTCTCTGTTTCGAAGGTAATCCTCTAAAATTACCTGAGCAGCTACCTGGTCTAAAACTTCCTTTTGTCTATCCTTGGGAACTCCGTTTTCCCGCAAAATTTCTTCCGCTTCCATGGTGCTGAGCCTTTCATCATACAAATGTATGGGAAGCTCTATTTTTTTCTGCAGCATTTCCTGAAAGGCCAGAACCCTTTCTACCCTTTCTCCCTCACTGCCATCCATGTGGCAGGGATAACCCAGAACCAATTCTTCTACCTGATACTCCTTACAGGTCTCCAGAATTTCTTCTACGGTCTTTCGTAATTTTCCTTCTCTTTCCCGCCAAATGGTTTTAAGAGGCTGAACAATGAGACCCAAAGGATCAGTGATGGCGAGCCCCACTGTTTTGGATCCGTAATCTAATGCCAAAATCCGCATACTACTCCTACTAAAACTGAAGAAAAGGTCTCTCCGGAACTCCAGACAGACCAAAAAAGCTTATGACTTTTTTAATTTACTCTCTACATAATTCCGCATCAACTCTTCCAGGAGTTCATCCCGCTCTACCTTATTAATCAGGCTTCTGGCCCCCTTATAGCTGGTAATATAGGTCGGATCTCCGGACATAATGTAGCCCACTATCTGGTTAATAGGGTTATATCCCTTCTCTGTCAACGCTGTATAAACTTCCTTTAATACCTCTGATGCCGCCAAACTATTCTGCACCGGTTTAATAATCTGGGTATGGTTCATTTCATTATTCATAAAAACACGTCCCTCTCAAAACTTGCCTTATTCTATCTCATTTTTATCGATTTCGCAAGTCCGCTTTCCTTACTTTCTTTTTACAGTCCCCATGATTTCCTACACAATATGACGACAAAAAAAGGCCAAAGAATAAGTTCTTTAGCCTCTTTTTCCTACTCCCGCTTCGATGTCTTTTTCGAAAAGTCTCGATGATTTAGGGAAATTTTCTATTAACCCTGAAATTTTGCTGCAGATTCTCCTGCAATTTTTCCAAAGACGGTAAAGTCTGCAACGGCATTTCCTCCTAAACGGTTAGCCCCGTGTACGCCTCCGGTAACTTCTCCTGCCGCAAAAAGTCCCGGAATTGCATTGCCGTTCTTATCCAAAACCTCGGTGACTTCATTAATGCGAAGTCCTCCCATGGTGTGATGTACGCCGGGAGTTACCTTAATGGCATAGAAAGGTGCTGTATCCAAGGGTTCCGCAAAGCTGGTTCTTCCAAATGCGGTATCCTCTTTCTTTGCTACACTTTCATTCCATTCCGTCAATGTCTTTTCAAAGACATCCTCGGGAACACCCATTGCCTTAGCCAGACTCTTGGCATCTTCTCCTGTTACGGTATAACCGGATTTAATATAGCCCTGAATGACTGCGGATTTCTCTACCATCTTGTTATCAAGCACAAGGTATACCTGAGAATTGGTCTGCTCAATCTCCGCCTTGGATACCGCATCTCTGGTTCCCACTTCATCGGTAAAACGAAGACCTTCCTGGTTCACTAAAATAGCACCGTCTCCTCGTAAGCCCTCAGTGATAAGATGTGCATCATTTGTGGTCACTGTGGGGTGAATCTGAATCTGATCCATATCTACAGTGTCCGCTCCCAAGGCTTCCGCCATGGTAATTCCCTGTCCCAGGGCACCGGCTGCATTGGTGGACATGTAGCCCTTTAAGCTTGGCTGGTACTTTTCCACCATCTCCTTATTGGCTGCAAAACCGCCGGTAGCCACAATAACCACAGGAGCCTTAACCTCTACGGAATTGCCGGAGCTGCCCTTGGCCTTTACGCCGGAGATTTTTCCATCCTCGGACTTGGTAATTTCTTCCGCGGTTACGGAAGTCAGTAGGGTAATCTTATCCCGTTTTTTCAGATTCTCCTCTAAAATAGGAATCATGTAAGAACCTACCGCAATAACCTTACCGTTCTCATCCACAGGACGATGAATTCTCTTTACGGAAGCTCCTCCGAAGGAACCTACATTGTGAATGGTCATTCCTAATTTTTCCAGATAATCAATAGCCGGACCGGATTGTTCAGCCAATACCTTGACTAAAGTAGGATTGTTCTTGCCCTTTCCTCCTACCATGGTATCCAGTTCCATCAGCTCTACGGAATCAAAATATCCTTCCGGATTTGCCTGATAAGCGGCATATTGTTCCTTTACCTTTGCTGCTAAGGCGGTAATGGTTTCATTGTCACTGTACTTTTCCGCAGCTGTCGCCAGGGTTTTCTCTACGCCCGCTCCTTCTTCAAAGCTATTCTCGTTCTGCCACTTGGTCGCAGCCGCATTCATACCTCCTGTTGCACGGATAGAGTTTCCTCCCACCATGGCCTGGCTTTCCAAAATCACAACGGATTTTCCCAAATCCGCTGCGGTAATAGCGGAAATCATTCCTGCTCCGCCGGCACCGATGACTACCACGTCCGCCTCAAGATTCTGGTCTTTCGCAGGTTCTGCATTACTGCTTCCGCCACTGGGAGTGCTAAACTTATCTGTAGAGAAGCCCATTTCCTTAATCGCCTGCTCTACACCGGTACGGAGAGCCGTGCTGGATACGGTTGCCCCGGCAATACCGTCCACGTTAAAGCTTTGCTGTTCCACCATCAAAGCCGGAAGAGCTTCCACTGCTTTACTTCCGATACCCTGGGTTTCAGAATTGCTTAAGACATTTACCCCATAGAGTTTATCCGCATCTGCGGTAACCTCCAATATCATGTCTCCTCCGAAACCGGCTACAGTAACCTTCTGTGTCTTTGCCGTATCCGGAGCGTCCACCTTTCTCGCCTGTTCTGTATTCCAAGAACGAATCCCTAAAATCACAGCACAGAGAATACCGGCGAGAATCACCAAGTAAGATAAAAATTTCTCGTTCTTCATGCTACTCCTCTACTCCTAAAAAACTCTACTCCTGCATCGTTATATTTATAACATAAATCTTCTTATTTTGACTATTAGCAAAAACTCGCGGAAAAATAAGTATTTTCCGCGAGTTTCTATCATTTTTTACAAATTTACAATGCGTGGGCAAAGATATACTTCTTTTACGCCTTTTTCTCCTCTACAAACTGTAAAAGAAGCTTTTCGGAGCGATCTACGAATTGCTTCATCTCTTCTCCGTTCAGGCTGGCATTTTGAATACGGGCAAGGTCATAAATCTGCTCTTCAAGAAGCTTTCCTTCCTCTGTTTCCAAAAGAGCCTCATGCTTCAAAAGATAATCCACTAAAGGATGCTTTTCATTTAACACCAAACTCTCCTCCAAAGGAAGTTCTCCCATGGGCATACCGGAGATAGCATACATTTTCATCATCTCCTTCATTCTTCTGGATTCCTCGGAAATGGATAGCAGCGCAGCCGGTGTATTTGACAACAGCCTTTCCAGTTTAATCTTCAGCTTATCCTTTGCAAGATTCTTTTGGAAACTCTTTTCCAATTTTTCTGAAAGGCTTTGAAGATTTTTCTGTTCCTCCTCGGAAAGCTTCTCCTGCATAGCCTCCTGGAAGTCCGCATCGATTCTTTGGAAACGAAGCCCTTCATTTTTCGCTTCTAATTCAGTAATAAAGGCAGAATCGATTCTTTCCGTGAGGTAAACCGCTTCCTTCTTATGCTCTTTAAAGATGCGAATATACTGGCTCTGGGCTAAGGCATCGGAAACATAGTAAACTCTTTGGACCTTTTCCTCCTGCTTTTCCCCATCGCCGGACTGCTCCGCGGTACCGCTTTCATTTGTATTTTCATCGGAAGCCTGCTTCTCCTTCTGCTGACTCTCTTCAGAACTCTTATCTCCGGTATTTTCGGAAACAATCTCTGAACCGTCCTTCTTCTCCTTAAGCTCCGGTAAAGTGAGATACTTATCCTCTAAATCCTTAAACAGGATATAGTCCTTCATTTTCTCCGCAAACTTCTCATCTCTAAGAATACCGTACTTGATAAAGGGAGAAATGTCGTCCCAATACTTCTCATAATTCTCACGATCCGTCTTACATAAACCGGAAAGCTTCTCTGCCACCTTTTTGGTAATGTAATCGGAAATCTTCTTGACAAAACCGTCATTCTGCAGCTGAGAACGAGAAACATTCAAAGGAAGATCCGGACAGTCAATCACACCCTTTAAAAGAAGCAGATATTCGGGAATGACCTCTTTAATGTTATCCGCAATAAAGACCTGATTGTTATAAAGCTTGATAGTTCCCTCTATGGATTCATACTCCGAATTAATCTTCGGAAAATACAGAATTCCCTTCAAATGATAAGGATAATCCATATTCAAATGAATCCAGAACAAAGGCTCCTTATAGTCATGGAAAGTCTTACGATAAAAGTCCAGATACTGCTCTTTTGTCACAGACGAAGGAGACTCTCCCCAAAGCGGATGGATTTCATTCAGGAGTACGGGGCGCTTTTCAATCTTCAGCCTTGCCTCCGTTTTTTTCTCCTCGCCCTTCTCGTCCTTTTCTACCTTCTCCGGAATCTCTTCCAAAACAACATCTCCGGGAAGCTTTTCAGAGGCCAAAATTTCCTGACTGTCCTTAGGAAGCTTCTCCAGATAAATTTCAACCGGCATAAAAGAACAATACTTTTCAATAATGGAACGCATTTCCCATTCATTGGCATACTTTAAGCAGTCATTGTTCAAATGAAGGGTAATCTCCGTACCGTGAGAAGACTTACTGCCTTCCGTCATGCTGTAATCCGTTCCGTCATCACAGGACCAATGCACCGGCTTTGCGTCCTTTTTATAAGAAAGGGTTTCAATTTCTACCCGATCGGCAACCATGAAAGCAGAGTAAAATCCAAGACCGAAATGGCCGATAATCTGATCACTGTTGGCTTTATCTTTATATTTTTCAATAAAATCCGCTGCACCGGAAAAGGCTATCTGCGTAATATACTTTTCTACTTCTTCCTCCGTCATACCGATACCGTTATCTTTAAAGCAAATGGTTTTTGCATCCGGATTCACAATAACGCTTACCCGGCCTTTATAGTCTGCCGGCTTCTCCCATTCAGAAATTAAGGCAAGCTTTTCCAGTTTGGTTACCGCATCGGTAGCATTGGAAATCTGCTCACGTACAAAAATGTCCTGATCGCTGTACATCCATTTCTTAATAATGGGGAAAATATTCTCACTATGAATTGATAAAGATCCTTTTTTTTCCATAAAATACCTCTTTTCTACTATATAAAATTTGATAGCTTAAACCCTATCTCTCCTATAGCTCCTATAGCTCCTATAGCTCCTATGGAGCACCAAACAGGAAAAGTATAACACAATTATTAGCACTCATCAAGTATAAGTGCTAATAATTCAATTACTTCATTTTTTTGCTAATGTATTCTCTTCATAGTTTTTAGAATTGTATTCTTTATCTATTTAAGGACTATAAAAATAATCACAATGTGCGCTACAAAATAAACCGAGTTAATAAGATTAACCGGATAAATAAAAAAAGAACAATGCATCACATTGTTCTTCATGGAACCGCAGGGACTCGAACCCTGGACCGATCGGTTATGAGCCGAGTGCTCTAACCAACTGAGCTACGGTTCCGTAAATGATTATATGAAAATCTATCCTTTTTAGCAAGTTGTTAAGAAATCTATAAACAGAAAAAATACATACCTGCTAAATGAAATACAAACTGTGTATGTATCTTATAAGATAGAAAAAGCCTAAGCTACGCTTAGGCTTAAGCCGATATTCGGACTCGAACCGAAGACCTACTGATTACAAATCAGTTGCTCTACCAACTGAGCTATATCGGCATACCTGTAAACCACATATCTCTTGATTATTCCAGACTAGACTTTAGACAAAAACCAGACGCATTGGATAAGCCCTCGACCTATTAGTAACTGTCAGCTGAATGTATTGCTACACTTACACCTCAGTCCTATCTACCTCGTTCTCTTCAAGGGGTCTTACTCTTAACGATGGGATATCTCATCTTGAGGTTGGCTTCACGCTTAGATGCCTTCAGCGTTTATCCATTCCCAACTTGCCTACCCTGCTATGGGATTGATTCCCAACAGGTACAGCAGAGGTCAGTCCATCCCGGTCCTCTCGTACTAAGGACAGATCCTCTCAAATATCCTACGCCCGCGCCGGATAGGGACCGAACTGTCTCACGACGTTCTGAACCCAGCTCGCGTACCGCTTTAATGGGCGAACAGCCCAACCCTTGGGACCGACTTCAGCCCCAGGATGCGATGAGCCGACATCGAGGTGCCAAACCTCCCCGTCGATGTGAACTCTTGGGGGAGATCAGCCTGTTATCCCCAGGGTAGCTTTTATCCGTTGAGCGATGGCAATCCCACTTTCATACCACCGGATCACTAAGTCCGTATTTCTACTCTGCTCGGACCGTCGCCCTCGCAGTCAAGCTCCCTTATGCCTTTACACTCTTTGGATGGTTTCCAACCATCCTGAGGGAACCTTTGAGCGCCTCCGATACACTTTCGGAGGCGACCGCCCCAGTCAAACTCCCCACCTGACATTGTCCCTTGACCGGCTTACGGCCTAAGGTTAGAAATCCAATAACATAAGGGTGGTATCCCAACAGCGACTCTGATAATACCGAAGTACTATCTTCTCAGTCTCCCACCTATCCTGTGCATACATTACCGAATCCCAGTATCAAGCTGGAGTAAAGCTCCATGGGGTCTTTCCGTCCTGGCGCGGGTAACCAGCATCTTCACTGGTACTTCAATTTCACCGGGTGCATTGTTGAGACAGCGCTCAAATCATTACGCCTTTCGTGCGGGTCGGAACTTACCCGACAAGGAATTTCGCTACCTTAGG
>NZ_DBHIGR010000021.1:0-18222 GCF_057249185.1 Oribacterium sp. | reverse complement strand
ATAATGGTTTTTGCACAAAGCTTTTGCAACTTTTCGATTAAAGCCGACTTTTGTTCCTCTTGTAAAGGCACCGCACTGGTGACCAGAGCTTCTGCAATCCCCTGATCCTCCTGATATAGTGCTTTGTAGGTCTTATAGCTCTCTTTAAAGCCTCTTACCAGACCTTTTTCCAAAAGCAACTTTAAAAAATTCAACAAATAAGGCTGCAGTTCCGTTGCAAAGGCTTGATCCAAAAGAGATAATCTCTCCTTCTTGGGAATGGAAGGCTCTGCCAGAAGAGAATAATACTCCGGATTTTCCTCCAGAAGTGTTTTCACACAGCTCATCTCTTCTAAAATTTCTTTTTCCAGATGCTCTTCCTTGGCTAAGTCGTAAAGACTTTTCCCGTACAAGCTGGATGCCTTATTCATGATGCCTCCTCTACATTTTGTAAGAACTCATCAATTAAAGCTTTATGCTCATCTTCGTGGATTTCCTTCTCCACAACTTTTCCCGCAATATCCATAGCAATGCTTCCGATTTCATCCTTTACCTCATTCAAGGCTTTCTTTCTCTCTAAACGGATATCCTCTTCTGCCTTTGCCTTAATGGAGCTTGCGTGCTGTTCCGCCTCTTTAATCAATTCCTCGGCACGGAGGTTGGCATCCTTCTTCGCATCCTCAATGATGCGGTTTGCCTCACCTCTAGCATCAGACATACTGGTCTCATATTCTGTCTTAACAGCCTCAGCTGCTTCTTTTGCTTTCTTTGCCTCTTGTATATCCTTATCTGCCGCTTCCTGTCTCTTCTTTAAAACCTCGTTAATGGGCTTAAAAAGAAAACGCTTAATGAGATATACCTGAATAAAAAGGTTCAAAATCTGGGCAATGAAGGTCCATGGAATGATGGTTACCAACTGTTGCGATTCCATACTTTTCTCCTTTCTTCGCTTTGCTTCGTACTTGTTCTTACTTTAAGAAATTCATGAACATACCGGGAGCAACGAAGATTAGAAGAAGACCGGTTACGAATCCGTAAATACCGGTTGTCTCGGCAATCGCACAACCTAATAACATGGTAGAAGTAACATCACCCTTACACTCGGGCTGTCTTCCGATAGCTTCCAAAGCCTTAGCTACAGCGTTACCTTCTCCGATACCGGGTCCGATACCGGCGATTAATGCAGCACCTGCACCGATTCCACATCCTGCTAATGCAATACCTCTTGCTAAAAACTGAAATTCACTCATTTTCTTGTCCTCCTAAATTAATTTGTTTATCCTTCTGCTGCGTTGGCGATATACATGATCGTCAACATGGTAAAAATAAATGCCTGCATGGCACTGGAAAACCAGTCAAAATAAAATCCTACGATAGCGGGCAGACCCACTGCAAAAATAGGAATATTTGATAGAAAATCTCCTACAACACCGGGAATCAATCCCAAAACTGCGGAAGAGGCAATGGTCAATGATGCATAAATCAAACCACTGATAACCACTCCTGACAAAATGTTACCGAAATGACGACATGCCATACTAATGGGGGTAGCCACATCCGAAAGGATGTTAAACGGCGTCATAACCGGAATGGGCTGGGTAAATCCCTTCAAAAATCCAATAACTCCACCTGCCTTAATCTTGTTGGCAATGATGATTACGTAAACCGTAAGTGCCCAGGCTGCCTCTGTGGACAAATCTGCGGTAGGGCTTCGTAATCCGGTCAAACTGATTAAGTTGGAAACGATACTGGTGCCAAAAAGGGCTGCCACAAAAGGAATCATCTTATCAAACTTGGTTCCTCCCGTGTTACTGCGCACTAAGTTGTTGGCACTTTCTACAATCAGCTCTGCAATGGCTTGTCTTTTACTAATATTTTCCACCCGCAGATTTCGGGTAAGGAAGATACATAGTCCGGTGATAATCGCCATAACTATCCAGCTGACCACTAGGGTTTCCGAAAGCAGAAAATCTCCTAGGAAAGGAATTCCTGTAGGAATTTTAAGGAATATTTTTGCTCCAGAAATATCAAAATTCATACTCTAGTTTTCACCTCCTTGTGTTTTCGTATTCTTTTTCCAGTCGAGAACCCCTCGTATTCTCAGAAATGCTCCCGGAAAAAGTAAGGGAACAATACCGGCTACGGCGTTAAAAATGGGAGCGATTAGCGCTATCACAATCCAAATCAACTGTAGCATGGTACGGTTTCGGTAAGATGCTCTCATTTTCTGGTAAGCATCCTCCTGATTTTCCGTATTGACAATCTCCTGAACAGTAATCCCCATGAGATAAAAATTCATTACTGCCACAAAGCTTCCCAATACGGCGGAAAGAATCACCTTATAATCAAAGCTGACTATTTCCGGTTTTGCTATATGAAGAAAGAAAAAACAGATTAGCAGCACAAGGCAAGCTATTCCGCACTGCACAGCAATCTGCACAGTTTCTTTTTTCACAGTAGATTGTACCTTCATTTTTCTTATCCTTTCTAATGTAAAAGCTAAAGTCGGAGCTTCCTAACGATGTTGGTTAAAAGCCCGGTCCTTTGTCTCTTGCTTCTTCTCTTTCTCGGAGACAGACAGGTAAAACTTATAGGCTGTCATAAAGGAAGCCGCAAGACCGAAGAAAAATGCAGGCAGGTATATCCAGTAAGAAATGTGAAAGTGCTCTCTTAATTGATATGCCACAAATAAGCATAATAAAAGCGGCATTGCAAGGGATAATCCAAACTGACTCAGAATCGTTAGATTTCTGAATGCCTTTGACCATTCCTTCATGCCGCTCTCCTCCTTGATTGCTCACTTACGAGATAATTCCCGTTGCCATTTTCCATATAAAAAGGATTCTACACTAGCCCTACGAAATAGACAATATTGTTAAAGAAAAAACTTTTACAATTTCTTTCAAAGCAAAAGCAAATTTTATGGTAGTTCTTTTTTGCTTTTAGCACTTTTTACTGTAATGTTCTTTCTAAATCCGTCTTTTCGGGACAGCTCCTTTTTTATGAAAATTTTCACAACAGATACTTTATCGACTACTTTTGTAAGTTTTAAAAGAGTTTTATGAAAAATTTTATTCAGTTTATTTCTTTATGCTTATGAAATACTCTTTTCTGCCATATCTTGATGATGATAAAGATATCTTTTGCATTTATCCTACGGAAACGGGAGCTTCCTTAGCTTCTTCCTTCTTTTCCTGTACCGCTTCCTTCGGTTCTACCTTCTTCACTCTTTTACCGGTAATGGCGGAAGTGGGACACTTCTGAGCACAAATACCGCAATCGGTACATTTTTCATTCATCACTGCCAAATCATTCAGGACATGAATGGCATCGAAGGGACAGTTCTTCTCGCAAATTCCACAGGCAATACATCCGATGGAACAGCTGTCCTTAACTGCCTTACCCTTTAAAAGATTTTTACAGGAAACGATGTGTTTCTTCTTATAAGGAACAAAGGAAATCAACGCCTTCGGACAGGCCTTAATACAAGCGCCACAGGCTGTACACTTCTCCTTATCCACAATGGCAACACCATCCACCACATGAATGGCATCAAAGGCACAGACCTTTACACAGGAACCATAGCCACAGCAGGAATAGGGGCAGGACTTTTCCGTTCCTCCCGGAACTACAGCCAAGTCATTGCAGTCTGCAATTCCCGTATAGCTGGCAATCTGCTTTGTCTTGGAGCAAGAACCCTGGCAATGCACATGAGCAACCCTTTTTTCCTGGTCCATGGATACCTCTCCGGCACCAAGGATTTGTGCAATTTTCTCCGCTACAGGACTTCCTCCAACCGGACACTGTGTTACGGGAGCTTCTCCCAATGCCATAGCCTTAGCACAACCGTCACAGCCGGGGAATCCGCAGGCACCACAGTTGTTTCCCGGAAGTGCCCCGCGAATCTTTGCCTCTGTTTCGTCAACCTCTACTTTGAATTTCTCGGAGGCCACTCCTAAAAATACGCCCAAAATCAAACCTGTTGCACCCACTAAACCGGCGGCAACCAGGACCAATGTTGTCATTAGACTCATACTCAATCCTCCTTAAATCAATCCGCCAAAGCCGAAGAATGCAATCGCCATAAGGGCTGCGGTAACCAGGACAATGGGAGACCCCTGGAAAGAACGGGGAATTCTATCATTTCCTTCAATGATATTCTCCCGGATTCCTGCCATAAGCAGTAATGCTAAAGCAAAACCTACGGAAATTCCCAGTCCGTAAACTAAGCTCTGGGCAAAATTATAGCCATAAGAAACATTATTCAAGGCCACACCCAATACCGCACAGTTTGTGGTAATCAGAGGAAGGTATACTCCCAAAGACTCATAAAGAGAAGGTACATTCTTCTTTAAGAACATCTCTACAAACTGTACCAGTGCCGCAATAACCAGGATGAACACAATGGTATTCAGATACTCCAGACCATCCGTTAGCCCCAAAGCTTTGCAAAGGGGGCTGGAAGCCGCCAAGAAGGCAACATAGATGCCATGGGTGATTACAGAGGCAATCACGATAACGAAGATTACCGCTCCTCCCATACCCTTGGAGGACTCTGTCTTCTTAGACACACCAAGGAAAGGACAGATTCCCAAGAATTGGGAAAGCACTACGTTACTAACCAGGGAATACTTAATGGCAATCAATAGCAAATCAATCATACTGCCGCCTCCTTCTTCTCTACTTCACTCTTTTCAGGAGCCTTTTCCTTGCAATCGGAGAAGCAGCCCATGCAGTTTCCGCCACAAACAAATTCCTCCGGAGCATCTCCGTTGGTTGCGGAAGGAAGACGCAACTTGTTCTGAATTGCCGTAAGAACCGCAAGAACCAGGAAGGCACCGGGAGCCAGTACGAAAATGCTGATGCTGTAGGCCTCCGGAATCAATCTGAAGTTAAAGATGGTTCCTGCACCGATTAACTCTCTTACGGATCCGATAATGGTTAAGGCCAAAGTGAAGCCGATGCCCATGCCCAGACCGTCAAAGAAGGATAAGGCCGGGCCGTTAAACAAAGCATAGGACTCCGCTCTTCCTAAAATGATACAGTTAACTACAATCAAAGGAATATAAATTCCCAAAGCCTCATATAAAGCCGGTACATAGGCCTGAATCAAAAGCTGAACAATGGTAACCAAAGATGCTACTACCACGATTTCTCCCGGAAGACGCATACGCTCCGGAATAGTTTTACGAAGGGCGGAAATCAGCATATTGGAAAACATTAATACCGCTGTGGTGGACAATCCCATTCCCAATCCGTTTATCGCACTGGTGGTGGTTGCCAAGGTAGGACACATTCCCAGCATGATAATGAAGGTAGGGTTTTCTTTGATAATACCGTTATATAATCTTTCTATGTATTTATTCATTTCCCCCTCCTACTTTAAAACGTAATTTTCCACAAATTCCGTGGATGCATTTACCGTATTGGTTACCGCAGTACTGGTAATGGTGGCACCGGAAATCGCATCGATTTCATTCTCTCCTGCACCGCCGCCTTTTTTCACGGCAATCTTTGTGGTTTTTCCGGCAAACTGCTCGTAGAACTCGGGAAGAGTTGCTTTTTGTCCAAGACCTGCCGTCTCCGGTAAGGTTTCCGGGAAAGAAATTCCGGTAACCTTTAAGTCTTTATCCACACCTACAACCACTACAACGGGACCGCCGTAGCCTGCTGCATGTCCCTTCAGCACATATCCTACAGTTTCCCCTGAAGCATCCTTAGCCACAATAGCATCCGTCAGCTCTGCGCCGCCGTTATCCGTTGCCAAAGTTCCTTCTTCGGTAGCCTTCTGTAAAGTATCCTTCAGTTCCTCACTGTCATAATCCGCAGCATCCAAAACCACCTTGTAGGCTTTGTTGGTTGCTTCTTTAATGGCATTGGCAATGGTATCCTTCGTCATTCCGTATACCACGCCTAAAAGCAGTCCGGAGATTAAGGTAATGGCAGTAAGCACTAAGGCGTCTTTCATAAAGGAATCTTTTTTCATCTTACTTTCCCTCCCTGCCAAATGCCTTCGGTATCGTCATGTTATTGATCGTCGGTACCAAAATATTGCTCAAAATAATCGCATAGGAAACTCCCTCTGCAGAACCGCCGAAAAGACGGAAGAGTCCGGTTAAAATTCCCACAAGTACCGCAAAGACAATCTGTCCGTTGGGGGTAATGGGAGAAGATACATAGTCTGTCAGCATAAAAAAGGCACCGAAAATCAATCCGCCTCCTAAGATTTCGGAAGCCAGATAATGCATATCAAAGCCTCTTCCGGAGAAGATCAGGGTAAACAGCGCTACGGTTCCGATATAAATCAAAGGCATTTTCGGAGAAATAACCTTCCGAACAATCAGGTATAAAGCACCGATCAAAAGACAAATCTTAGATACCTCTCCGATGGTTCCCGGAATTCTTCCCACAAACATATCCATCAAATTCATGCTGGCATCCGGAGTTGTTTTTAAAATTGCAAGAGGGGTTGCGGTGGCAATTCCGTCTGCCCCTGCGTTGTTGAAAGCAGTCATCTTTCCTGCAAAGGAAATCAAGAGGAAGCAACGAGCCGCTAAAGCCGGGTTCATGAAGTTGGCTCCCAGGCCTCCATAAAGCTGCTTTACCACAATAATAGCAAGCACGGATCCCACCATAGGAATCCAATAGGGAATTCCCGGAGGACAGTTTAATGCCAAAATCATACCGGTTACCGCAGCAGACCAGTCATTCACCGTTACCGGCAGCTTCATAGCCTTCTGGTAAGCAAACTCTGTAAAAACCGCCATCAAAGTGGTGAGTACCACTACGAATAGAGCGTGAAATCCCCACTGTAAAACGCCGTAAATAGCAGTGGGAAGCATGGCAATCACAACGTCTCTCATTAATTCCGCGGAAGTCACCCTGTCACGCACATGGGGATTCGCAGAAAGATGTAAAAGTTTCATTTATTTACCTCCCTGGGCCTTTACGGCTTTTGCTCTCTTCTCTGCATTGACTTTTCTCTTCATCTGCTTAAAGCCCTGGGTTAAAGGACGCTTTGCGGGACAGACATAGGAACAGCATCCGCACTCGATACACTCCATACCGTAAAGCTTTTCAAAGCGTTCCGTGTTCTTTTGAAGAGAAGCCACCATCATCAATGTAGGCATCAAATTCTCCGGGCAGGCTGTAACGCATCTGCCGCAGTTAATGCAGGGAGTGGTAGCCTCTTCCGCTACCGGGTCTTTCTTAAACGCCAAAATAGAGCTGGAGTTCTTGGTCACAGGAATATCCAGCACAAAAAGCGGCATGCCCATCATAGGACCGCCGGAAATCACCTTTTCCGGATCCTCCGAGAAACCGCCTGCTGCAGAAATCACCTGCTGATAATTGGTTCCCAAGGGTACACGGAAGTTACCGGGACTTGCTACCGCATCTCCGGTTACGGTTAAAATCTTTCTAACCAAAGGCTTGGACTCGCAAACCGCCTCATAAATAGCCACAACGGTGTCTACATTGTCCACTACAACCCCCGCATCCGCCGGTAACATGGAGGAATTAATCTTTCTTCCGCTGGCAGCATAAATCAGCTGACGCTCTCCCCCCTGAGGATAACGGGTTCTTAAGGCTACTACCTCAATATTGTCCATGCCCTTAACTTTTTCCGTCAAAAGCTTGATTGCTTCCGGTTTGTTGTCTTCAATGCAAATCTTTCCCTTGGCATTTGGGAAAATGGAGAGGACCACCTGTAAACCGCCAATCAGTTTCTCCGGCATCTCCATCATATCTCTGTAATCGGAGGTAAGATAAGGCTCACACTCTGCCCCATTTACCAAAAATAAGTCAATCTTATCGATTTCCTTCGGACTAAGCTTTACAAAAGTAGGAAAACCGGCACCTCCTAAGCCCACAATGCCTGCGTCCCTTACAATGCTCACAATTTCTTCCCGAGACAAGTTATGATAGTCCCGTTTCTCTCCAAAGCCCGGAATGGATTCGTATTGCTGATCATTATCCACCACAATGGATTCCACCATAGCTCCCCCTACGGTAAGTCTCTTCTCAATGGCTTTAACGGTACCTGAAACAGAAGAAATAACAGGTGCGGAAATAAATCCGTTGGCCTCTGCAATCTTCTGTCCTAAAAGAACCCGATCTCCCTTTTGTACCAAGGGTTTGGCAGGGGCTCCAATGTGCTGCGAAAGTGGATAAACCATCAACCCCTCAGGACGCAAATCAACAATGGACTTGTCCATTGCCAATTCCTTTCCGTCATAGGGATGAACGCCACCCTTAAAAGTGGTAACACCCATTTTTATACCTCCCAAAATCTTCCTCATAGACAATTCTTATTATACTATGAAGATTCTTAAAAACAAAGAAAGAGAACCCTATGCACGGAATTTTGTGCATAGAATTCCCCTATATTTTCTTACTATTTTTATGATATTTGTACAAATGCCAAAAAATTTTTTTGTCAATTTTTTGTCAATAGCTCTTGAAGACTTGCCTTTCATTTTCTATTTCTGTTAAAAATTTTCTGAAAATCTATTTATCATTTTGATTTTTTACAGACCCTTATCCCTTCTCCTGTAAACGGTAGGCTTTCAAAAGCTGCTTGGCCAATACCGCAGTAGTTACAGCGCCCAAGCCTCTTGGCACCGGAGAAATCTTTTCGGCAACGGTTGCCATAGTATCAAAATCCACATCTCCTACAAGATTTCCCTTTTCATCCCGGTTGGTTCCTACGTCGATTACCGTAGCCCCCTCCTTACAATAAGAAGAGCCTATTGCCTTTGCTTTTCCCATACAGCAAACCAAAACATCCGCTCGCTTAGTCACTTCTTTGATATTACTCGTTTTACTGTGGCAGAGAGTTACCGTGGCATCCTTATTGGTCATCAAGATGGACAAGGGTCTTCCCACTACCAAAGAACGCCCCAAAATGCAAACTTCCTTTCCCGCCAGAGGAATCTTATAAAAACGGCACATTTCCATAACCGCCTGTGCCGTGCAGGGCGCAAAGGCACTTTCATCCTTTAAAATCAAGCCCGCCATATTCTCTCTGCTGACCCCTTCCACATCCTTTTCTCTTTTAATCATTCTGAAGGCTGTTTCCTGATCCAAATGAGAGGGAAGGGGACGAAATA
The DNA here is from genome assembly GCF_057249185.1 of Oribacterium sp. NCBI lineage: Bacteria > Bacillati > Bacillota > Clostridia > Lachnospirales > Lachnospiraceae > Oribacterium > Oribacterium sp. The sequence continues at coordinate 9,133 of NZ_DBHIGR010000021.1, read as the reverse complement.
CCATGATTCCGTGAATCTCTTCATCATCATTTAAAAATTGAATAACCTCCTGAAACTGTTCATTGCTGCAATCCGCCGGAAGCTGATAGCTCTTTACTTCCAATCCGAAGGATAGAAAACGCTTTTTAATGGCCTTCTCATAGGTAACATCCGCCGTCCTTTCTCCTACACGAATAAGCGCCAAAGCCGGCATCACCCCGGGTCTTTCCGCCAAAAAGGCCACGCATTCCTTCTCTATTTCTTCCGCCACCGGTTTTCCCAATAATTCTTCCATACTTCCTTACTACTCCTTTCCCCATTTGAAATTAAGTCTTTATGCTCCTCTTACCACGTTTTCTACCGCCTGAATAATCTCTTCCAGCGAAGAAATGCCCGTTCTTGCCCTATCGCAAACTGCCTCTCTTTTCGCCTTGATTTCCTGATTCTGCATACTTTTGGTATTAATATATACATTCAGTATGGCACTTTCCATAGCTGTCTTCAGGAAGCCGGCCCCCACCCCAACATCCGACAGGGCAATTCGGGATCCCTTCTCCTGTAATCGGGCAAATAATGGAATCTTCTCTAAACATAGCTCCAAAAGCTCTGTGGGTACCAAAGATGCCTCTATAAGACAGTTCTCCATAGTTTCTCTATAAATCTTTTGTTCTTCCTCTGTTTCTCTGGGTAAGGAATATGCCTTTGACAGGGGCAGGAAAACCTCTTCATCCCTTGCTTCCAAAGCAAGGGATTTCTGCTTTGCCTCCTCCAGAGATTTCATGATTCCTTCCAACTCATCCTGAAAATCCGCATAGCTCTTCTTTCCCAATGTAAGATTTCCCACCATCATTCCCAGAGAAAAGGCAAATGCAGCCGATAGCGCTGCCGCCCCGCCGCCCCCGGGAATAGGGCTCTTGGAAGAAAGAGCCTCTAAATACTGAACAATGCTTTCTTGCTTCTGCTCTTTCATACCTTTCCCCTCCTGCACTCGGCCCTTAATGGACTTCTATAACATACCAATCCTATATCCTATAATTTTGCTGTTTATACTAGCATAATATTTCGGTTTTACACAAGTTTTCTGTTTTACACAAATTTTCTGTTTTACACAAATTTTCTGTTTTACACAAATTTTCTGTTTTGCATAAATTATCTGTTTTGCAAAAGCTTTCTCAATGTAATATGGTCGTCCAAATCTCTTGAGTAACAAAAACAGGACATGATACAGGGAGAACAGGCCTAAGCACAAAAACAAGGTTCCAAGCCCTCTTCCTCCACCGGCTTGGAACCTTCACACAGTATTTTGCTTTATTATTCTTCGGAAGAAAAAATTTATTCTTATAAAAAACTTCCTTTTACGCTTTCTTCTCCTGTAAAGCCCTTACCAACTCCGGAAGTCCGAAAAGGGTAATGAAGCCCCCGGCATCCTTATGATCGTATAAATCTCCCGTGGTAAAGCTTGCCAGGGAAGCATTATAAAGAGAATAGGGAGAAGAAGTTCCGGCCTTTATGATATTTCCCTTGTAAAGCTTCATCTTGGTCTCTCCGGATATCTTCTCCTGGGTGCTCTTTACAAAGGCCTGTAAGGCTTCCCGAAGAGGAGCAAACCACTTTCCTTCATAAACCACCTGAGAAAACTTCTCTTCCACTATTTTCTTCATTTCCATGGTCTGCCGATCCAAAATCAGCTCTTCCAACTGCTTATGGGCTTCCAAAAGGATGGTTCCGCCGGGAGTTTCATAAACTCCACGACTCTTCATCCCCACCACACGGTTCTCCACGATATCCACAATGCCGATACCGTTCTTTCCCCCCATGTGATTCAGTTCCTCAATCATCTCCCTCAAGGACATTTTCTTCCCATTCAATGCCACCGGCACTCCCTTTTCCCAGGTAATAGATAGAGGGGTTTCCTGATCCGGTGCCTTCTGCGGTGTTACGGAGAGCATTAAAAGATGCTCATAATTAGGCTCTGTCTCCGGGTCCTCCAGCTCTAAGCCTTCATGGGAAATATGCCAAAGATTCCTGTCTCTGCTGTAGGAATTCTCATGGCTTCCAAAAGCCAGGTCAATGCCCTTTTCCTTACAGTATGCCATTTCATCTTCCCTGGACTGAAAAGTCCAAAGCTCTGTCATTCGCCAAGGGGCAAGAATATGCAGCTCCGGTGCTAAAGCCTTAATACCCAGCTCAAAACGGATCTGGTCGTTACCCTTTCCGGTAGCTCCGTGACAAATGGCGCTGGCCCCCTCCTTCTTGGCGATCTCCACCAATCTTTTGGCAATAGCCGGACGAGCCATAGAAGTTCCCAAAAGATATTTATTTTCATAGCAGGCATTGGCTTGAATACAGGGAAGAACATATTCCTCGCAGAATTCATCCTGAATATGCTCGATATACAGCTTCTCCGCTCCGGACAGCTTCGCCCGTTCCGGAAGGTCGGAAAGCTCCTCTTCCTGCCCCACATCCACGCAGACACAAATCACCTTATAGCCAAAATTCTCCTTCAGCCAAGGAATAATGGCAGTGGTATCCAGACCCCCGGAATAAGCCAGAATAATCTTCTCCCCCTTGGTATTTCCCTCCGGTATCATGCTTCCCATATTGACTCCTTTCAAAAATCCATCTTCTCCAAAAACGCTGCTCCAAGCTTAAGACCAGCTTAGAATAATAGATATTTATTCAGATGTCAAGCATATTTATTCATTTATATCCACTATTATTCCTTTTGTATGAATATTAATTCTTCCATAGAGAATAATGATTTCTCCCAAGAGAATATTTCTCCTCATTTCGATAGTTCCCGAAGTATTCTTTTTTCAGAGCCTGGGAAATAAAAAAAGAAGATGCAAACAAGCTTACTTTTCCGAATGTATAGGTCTAAAAGAAGGACAATCTGAGCCCGTGGGTACTTGCGAAAAACAAAGGTACTGCAGTTTTTCGCTTAGTATCCCCTACGAGGCGAGGTTAGCGAGAGCGTGTCCTGATTTCAGACCTATACATTAAGGAAAAGGCCTTACGTTTACATCTTCATTTTTATTAATCCCAAAGCGCTCCGGGAGCTCCTTTGGTCTTCCTGTTCTTTACGCAGCTTTCCAGAGAAATAGCGTCATAGATATCCTCTTCCACTAAATCGGAAAACTTCCTGTACTCTTCTAAGGAAAGCTCTTCCAAATCCTTTCCTTCCTTCTCACAGTACAAAACCAACTCTCCCACAACACCGTGGGCAGTACGGAAGGGCATGCCTTTTTTCACCAGATAATCTGCCACATCCGTAGCATTGCTGAAGCCCTTTTTCGCGCTTTCCCGAAGGCGTTCCAAACGGAATTCCATGCTGTCCAGCATTTTCGCCATGACGCGAAGACAAAATTGCAGGGTGTCCATACTGTCGAAGGCCACCTCCTTATCCTCCTGCATATCCTTGTTATAGGCCAGAGGCAGTCCCTTCATGGTGGTCAGAAGAGAAAAGAGATTGCCATAAACTCTCCCGGTTTTTCCCCGAATCAACTCCGCCATATCCGGATTCTTCTTCTGGGGCATAATGCTGGAGCCTGTGGAATATTTGTCGGACAAGCGGATGTATCCATAATCGTTGCTGTTCCAAAGAATGATTTCCTCACACAGTCTGGATAAATGCATACTGATTATGGATAGACAGAATAGATATTCAATCAAATAGTCCCGATCCGAAACGGAATCCATGGAATTTTCCGTAGCGGCGGTAAAGCCAAGCTCCTTTGCCACCATTTCCCGGTCCAGAGGATAGGTGGTGCCGCCGAAAGCTCCGGCGCCCAAGGGAGAGAAATTCATTCTCTTCTCTCCGTCCAAAAGACGACTCCTGTCTCTTAAAAACATTTCCTTGTAGGCCCCGAAGTGATGAGCGATGGTAGTTGGTTGAGCCTTTTGCAAATGGGTAAAGCCCGACATAATATCTCTTCTGTGCTTCTCCATGAGTTTTTCAATGACGGCAAGTAATTCCTCCAGATACCCTCTGCATTCTTCACTGTTTCTCCGTACATAAAGACGCATGTCCAGCGCTACCTGGTCATTTCGGGAGCGGCCGGTATGCAATTTCTTCCCCAGCTCTCCGATTCTTTGAATTAAAACCGTTTCCACAAAGGAATGAATGTCCTCCGCATCCCCTTCTATCACAAGCTTCCCGGACTGTAAGTCCTTTCGAATCCCTTCCAAGCCCTCTTGGATCTTCCGTCCTTCCTCTTCCGTGAGAACACCAACCTTAGAAAGCATTTTCACATGGGCAAAGGAGCCCTCCAGGTCCTCCATGGCCAAACGCTTATCAAAGGGGAGAGAGGCATTAAAGGCCTGCGCCAACTCATCCACGTTTTCCGTAAATCTTCCACCCCATAATTTCATCCGCTACTCCTTTACATCCATTTTTTCCAGTTCCAGCCCCCGCTTTCTTCCTCTGGGAAGTCTGCCGGTATAAACCTTTACAGGATAGGGACTGTGGCCTCTCTTTCGACTTCTTCCGTTAGGAATTTTATCATGGGGAATCTTCACCCGCAGGTTCTCTGCTGCAGGGTGCTCCAAGCTTTTCGGTGCCGATCCCAGCTTCTTCCGAATCAAGAGAAATGCTGCGAAGAAAAGAATTGCCGTAAAGCTTAATAAGAGTCCGAATCTCCAGCCCTCCGGCGTATATTGTAAACGAATGGCATGTTGTCCTTCCGATACGGGCACGCCCAAAAATCCCGTAAATATTGCCTCCGGCTCCACATTATTTCCATCTACCGTGACCTTCCAGCCCGGATCATAGGGAATACTGAAGAAAACCTTGCCCTCTTCCTTGGCCTGCACAGTACCTTCTATTGTTCTTGCATTCATTTTACCAAGCTTAAATCCTCGTCCGGACAAAGCTTCCACAAAATCGGAAAGTACATCATAGTGAAAACGATACACGGTGGCATCCATGCTCTGCCCCTCCGTCTTGGAGCTGAGCTTTACTTCCGTTCCGGCTGAAAGATAGCCTAAATCCAACAAATATCCTCTATCCACATGGTCATAGCTTTTTTCTCTCTCCGGAAACTGCACCTTGACCTCTTCCACCTTCGTGTTATTCACATAAGCAAAATAGTGACCTTCCTCGTCGGCAGTAAAACTGTAATCTTCTCCTTCTCTTTCTCCCAGAATGGTTTCCAGAGCATTTTCCCCTGTCAAAGATTCGGAAATACTGTTTTGTACCAGTGCCGGAGTTCCCGCCTTTTCATTCCACTGATTCAGCTCCTCTTCGCTTAAAGCAAAGCCTACAGGCAGTGTTTGGGTATTTTCATACAGGCGATAGTCTCCCTCTCCTGTCCAATAAGCCAGGCCCTGCTCCTCTGCATTCTTCAATTCTTCCTTAGTAATCAGATATTTGACTGAAAGAAGACTATTCATCAAGGGTGTAGCCCCATTAATCGCGTAAGCATTGGTGGAAGCTTCCATTCCCAAGAGAGTATAAATCTCAGACATTTTTCCGTAGGCTGTGGAGGAGAAAATAGAGGCACTGGGATACTGCATAAGCGCTCCGTCATCTTTGGTTTTTCGGTCCGCCCTATCCACACGGTAAAAATCGGAGTCCTCCAGCTTCACTTCCGAAAGCAGCGTAGCCGTTTCCTTCTGTCCCTCCAGATAATTTGCACGATTGGTGGTGGGCACGGAGGTCACCGCCATATTTGCCGTAGCTTCTATAAAGCAAAGAGCCAACAAGGTATAGAAAAAGCTTCTTGGGGTAAATGCTTTTTTCTCCAGCACAAAGAGTAGATAATACAAAAAGCTGAAGAGCATGCCCATATAGAAGACAGACCAGTGAAAGCCCTCCACCGTAATCAGCTTCTGGCACAAAAGCGCAAAAACAAAGCAGAGGAAGAAGGAAAGACTGTAGTCTTTTTTCGTATTGCCTTTACGCTTTACCATAAGCTCCGCCCCCTGGGTAAGGAGGAGGAAAATGTATAAAAAACTCTGTCTTGCAGGCAGGCTGTTGGGATAATGAAAGCCATGCCAGATAAAATTCAAAACATTGATAGAAAAGCTTAAAAAGAAGAAAATGCTTAGGATAGCGTAAAAGCATTTTCGAGAAAGGGAAATGCTTTGATTTCGGTAGTACAAGGGAATTAAGAAGAGCAACAAAGTCCCTGCATAAATATTAGGCCAATGCTTTAAGCCCTGCTCCGTTTCCACAAAGGCAAATTGTCTGGCAAGCATATCAATAATGCCAAAGTATTGGGTAAAGGTCTTCGGAAAGGAAATGCTGGAAGAGGCGGTAAAGCGCAAGGCAAAATAGGCCGGGAGCAGAAAAACCGCTGCCATTGCCCCGGCCAACAAGGAATACAGGCCGAAGCGAAAAAGAATGAGAAAAATTCCCTGTCTGCTTTCCCGAAGGATAAAGAAAAACTGGAACAGAAAATATACCACCAAAAAAAGGCAGATCATAATGCTGATATAATAATTGGAAAGAATGGAAAGTGCCAAGCTTACCGTATAAAGCCCTACCTCTCCTCTATCCATCATGCGCTCTAAGCCCAGGAGAATCAAAGGGAAAAGCAGTACACAATCCAGCCACATTACATTCCAGGAATAGGCCGCAATATAACCGGACAGGGCATAAAACAAGGCAAAGATAATAAAGTAAGGACTGTTTTTCTGAAAATGATAGCGAAAATACAGGGAAGCCGTCGCTCCTGTCAGCGCAATTTTCAGAAGCACCAGATAGCTTACATACTCAATCACCAAGCCCTTAGGAAAAAGCAAAATAAACCAATTTAAAGGACTGGCCAGATAGTAGGCAATCAAAGCAATAAAATTGCTGCCAAGACCTATATGAAAGCTATAGAGTAAAGATTCCCCGGATTGCAGCTTTCTTTGAAATTCCTGAAAAAAGGGAGCGTACTGGTGATATAAGTCCGTACGCAAAAAGCTTTCTTTTCCAAATGGAAATACTCCCTTTGCCACAAAAATCCCCAGCATGGCCAGAAGGGGTAGCAGGAAGGAAATGATTTCCTGCTTTCCTAAACGGATTTTCTCGAAAGCGCTTCTCTCTTTATTCATAGCATTTTCTCCTTACTTAAAAATCAAAAATTTGCTGGCAAAGTAATTTCCCACCAGATTTATGACCGAGCTACCCAGCCATCCCAGCCCATGGGAAAAATGTAAAATATCCACAAAAAATACCAGCAGGAAAAAACTGGCTATGCCGGAAAACACTCTCAGGGAAAAGAAAGAAAGAAATTCCTGAATTCCCTTCTTTTCCGTTTTTTGAAAGACAAAAAACTTATTTCCGTAGTAGGCAAAGACCACCGCCAAGAAGAAGGCAACCCCATAGGATATTTTATAGGAAAAAAAAGGAGAAATAGATTGCTTTTGCAAAAGAAGATCCAGAGCGTGATAAATCACGTAATTCACTAAAGTGGTGAGAACCCCCATTACAAGATATCGTATACTTTCTAATAATTGCTTATTCATTATATTTTTTAACACCTTAAATTCTATTCTTAGTTTTTGAACATGCCTAGTATACGAAAAGAGGGAGGGGAAAGCAAGAAGGGATAGGGAAGTCGAGGAAAATAAAACGCTTTACAAAAAAACAGCCCCGGCATAGGGGCTAAGACTATCCCTGTGCCAAAGCTGTTTTTGTAAAGCTATGTATCCCTTACTTGCTTACTGCCTTTGCTTTCTTACTGCCTTTACTTTCTTACTGCCTTTACTTTCTTATTCCCTTACTTTCTTATTCCTTTGCTTTCCTTCAATCATTCCTTGGCGGCTTCTCCATCGACTCTATACTCTAGCCGGCCTTCTTGGGAGAATGGGCATGGATTCTTTCTTCCACTTCCACTCTGGGAATGCTGAGAGAAATGGAGAGCTCCTCATAAAGAATATCCTCTGCCTGCTCCATAAAGTGCAAGTCCAAAAGAGTAAGTTTTTTCCCCTGTCTTGCCCGTTCCACTCTTCTTTCCATCAAGGTCTTAATAACCTGTAACAGCGCATCCGGTGCACAGCTTTTGATGCTGTCTCTGCAATTCTCTTCCCGCTGTTTCGGCGTCTTACATTGTAAAGCATGAATGTTCTCCACACCAAGCATAAAACTTTCCGCCTGCTCTCTGGTCATTACCGAGCGCATATTGGTCTTGCCTGCCTCTACCGGAGCATATACGGCACCATCCGGTTTCTTTACTGCCTGCAAGATATAATATTCTTTGTCTTTTGGAATTCCTTCTAAATTCAGGTGTGTCGTTCCGATAATCTTATGGACACCCTTACAGCCATAAACCACATACGTGCCTGACTGGTACATTTTCTCCTCCTATTCTATTGAGATAATTACGAATCTATTAAAAACTAGTTTTCATTGTAGCATTCTCCCAATAGGATTACCAGCATTTTGCACGATTTATAAATTTTTTGTCTGACTTAAATAAAAAGAATTTATAAGTAATCGCTTTTTTATGCGTTTTTCTTTTTTACTTATGATAAGGCTCCCCTGCATTAATACGGAAGGCTCTGTATATTTGCTCCAAAAGAATCACCCGCATAAGCTGGTGAGGAAAGGTCATGGCGGAGAAGCTTAAGGAATAGTTGGCTCTGGAAAGAACGGAAGGAGCCAGACCCAGGGAGCCTCCAATCACAAAGCAAAATTCACTTTCTCCATGGAGGGCCTGCTTTTCCAAAAATTTGGCAAAGGCTATGGAATCCAACTCCTTTCCCAGGATGGCCAAGGCAATCACAAAGGCACGATCCGGAATTTTACTAAGAATTCTTTCTCCCTCCTTCTCCAAAACCTGTAAAACCTCCGTTTCACTGGCTTCTTCCTTGGTCTTTTCATCCGCCACTTCAATAATTTCCCATTTACAATAGGAAGAAAGGCGCTTTCCGTATTCAGAAAGTGCCTCTCGATAAAACTTCTCTTTGATTTTCCCAACCGCAATAATTTTAATGGTCATAGTGTCCCTACTCTGTATTTACTCTGTATTTACTCTGTATTTCCTCGATATTTTTCTCTATCCATACTCCGTCGTAATTCCTAGAATGCAGGACATACTATATACTTTACACTCTGCTTCTGGGATACTTCGTCACATCAAAGGAAATCAGCTTCTTATCCGCATAGCCCAGAGCGTCAAAGTAATAGTTCTTCCCCTCAATCAGATAGGAAATGTTGGTTTCT
>NZ_DBHIGR010000020.1:0-18824 GCF_057249185.1 Oribacterium sp. | reverse complement strand
GAAACCTTTCCCTCCGTATCGAAGGAAAGAAGATTGCCCAGAGCATGCACCCCCTGATCCGTCCGACTGGCTCCGATAAAGTTCTCCATTTTCCAAGGAAAAAGACTACGGAGCTGCTCTTCTACGGTGCCGGCAATGGTGGAAAGCCCCTCCTGCTTTTGGAAGCCATGGTAGGCCGTTCCCTCATAGGCCAGTTTTAATACAATCCGCTGTTCCATCCGCTTCCTTTCTGTTGTTTCCCCTTTGCAATCCTGTCCGGTATTTCTCTCTATTTTTCTGATTTTATGGCAGAGAGACAAATCGGCTTCCAATGGAAAGCGCCAACACCATAAGCAGAAAGAGGTAAGAAAGATAGTCTCTTCTTTCATAATGAAGAGGCTTCATTTTTGTTCTGCCCTCTCCCCCCTGATAGCAGCGGGATTCCATAGCCAAAGCCAGGTCATAGGCTCTTCGGAAGGCGGAAACAAAGAGGGGCACCAAAATCGGCACCATAGCCTTTGCCTTCTGAATAATGCCTCCGCTTTCAAAGTCTGCTCCCCTGGCCATCTGGGCCTTCATAATCTTGTCCGTTTCCTCCACCAGAATCGGAATAAAACGTAGCGCAATAGACATCATCATGGCAATCTCATGGATGGGCAAATGCAGCTTTTTCAGGATGGAAAGCCCCTTCTCCATCCCGTCTGTCAGCTCATTGGGGGTGGTGCAAAGAGTCATTAAGGAGCTGCTTAATACCAAAAGAATCAATCGCACCGCCATCATAGACGCAATATGCAATCCCTCTTGGCTGATTTTAAACATATAAAAGCGAAAAATCTCTTTTCCCGGCGTTAAAAACAGGTTAAAGCTCACCGACAGTAAGAGGAGAAACAAAACACTTTTCAAGCCCCGAACCATAAAGGAGAAGGGAACATTGGAAAGCTTAATCAATAAAAGCAAAACCAGAGCCAGAAAAATATAGGCAGTCCAGCTATTGACAATAAACAAGGCAATCAGAAACAGAAAGGTGCCGGAAAGCTTCACTCTGGGATCCAGTCTATGAAGAAGGGAGTCTACCGGGTAGTACTGCCCTAAGGTAATTTCTCTAAGCATTTTCCCTTCCCTTTCTCTTCTTATAAGCGGAAAGAATCATTTCCTTCGCTTCCTCTACCGTATTCTTCTTAGGGAAGGACAAGCCCTTTTCCTCCAAGCTATACAAAAAGGCACGAATCTGGGGCAGTCCCAAGCCCAGCTCCTCCATTTCCTTTTTATGGGAAAATACCTCCTCCGGGCTACCCTGTCGGATACATTCTCCCTGGTTTAAGACAAAAACCTCCTCTGCATAGCGAGCCACATCATCCATGGAGTGAGAAACCAAAAGGATGGTCATGGCATAGCGCTCCTGCAAATGGGCAATCACCTGAAACAGCTCTTCCCTTCCTGCAGGATCTAAGCCTGCGGTAGGCTCATCCAAAATCAAAAGCTCCGGTTCCATAGCCAGCACGCCCGCAATAGCCACCCTTCGCTTCTGTCCGCCGGAAAGCTCAAAGGGAGACTTCTGCCAAAGGGCTTCTTCCACGCCCATGCTTCTTAAAGCCTCTTCCGCCTCTTTCTTGGCATCCTCCAAGGATAAGCCCTGATTCTTCGGCCCGAAAAGTACATCCTCAAAAACCGTTTCCTCAAAAAGCTGGTACTCCGGATACTGGAAGACCAGGCCTACCTTGAAACGAAGTCCTTGAAAATCAAAGCCCTCTTCCTTGAAGGAAAGTACTCCTTCCTTTTCCACCTTTCTCTTCTTACCCTTCCAGAACAAAAAGCCCTTGTCCTGCAGAATCAGGGCGGGATTCTTCCGAAAATGAACAGAAATCTCTCCTGTTTCCGGCTTTATGAGACCGTTAAAATGCTGTAAAAGGGTGGATTTTCCCGAACCGGTGTGGCCAATCAGGGCAGAAAAGCTTCCCCTTTTGATCGACAGATTAATGTCCTTTAAGGCATAGCTTTCCATGGCAGTACCCTTCTGGTAAATGCAGGAAAGATTTTCCACTTTCAGGATAAAATCCTTTTCTGTTTCCTTGTCCGTTTCCTTTTCAATTTCCGCTTCTATTGCCTTTTCTTCCGAAGAGATCGAAGTCGCTTGAGAATGCATTTCCTCTGAACGCTTCCCTATAGAATTTTCAGTTACGGCGCTTGCTACCCTATCGGATTCACCTTCCGGCTCTTCCTCTTTCTGCCCTTTCTCTATCTCTTCCACAAAGGAATCTTCTCCAAAGATGGCAAGCAATTCCTCCACCAGCTCATCTTCCTTTAAAATCCCCTCCGAAACCGGCATACCGGAAAGACGAAGCTCATGGGCCAGGTCGGTAATCAAAGGCACATCCATTCGTAAAGACTTCAGCTCTTCCACCTTGGAAAATATTTCCTTGGGCGTGCCGTCCAGCACCAGCTTTCCCTGATCCATAAGAATAATGCGATCCGCATCCACGGTCTCTTCCATATAGTGGGTAATCAAAATGATGGTGATGCCCTTCTTTTGGTTCAGCTCCCGAATAGACCGAATAACCTCCGCTCTACCGCTGGGATCCAGCATGGCGGTGGGCTCATCCAGTACAATGGTTTTCGGCTCCATAGCCAGGGTTCCTGCAATAGCTACCCTTTGCTTCTGTCCGCCGGATAAATGATTAGGAGATTTTAGGCGATAGGCTTCCATATTGACGGCCTCCAGAGCATCTGCCACCCTCTTCCAGATTTCCTCCGTAGGAACACCGATATTTTCCGGACCGAAGCCCACATCCTCCTCCACCACGGAGGCAATAATCTGGTTGTCGGGATTTTGAAAAACCATGCCCACCTTTTCCCGGATAGGGAAAACATTGACCTCCTCCCGGCTGTCCATACCGGAAATAATCACACATCCCTCCGTAGGAATCTGTAAAGCATTAAAAAGCTTTGCCAGTGTGGATTTTCCGGAACCGTTATGGCCCAGCACACAGACAAAGCTTCCCTCTTCGATTGTGAAATTCAAATGAGAAATAGCGGAAAGCTTCTCCACTACCTCATCATTTTCATCCCTTCGTACGTATTCGTAAGTACAATCTTTTATTTCTATATTATTCAAAAATTTTCTCCTAAAGAAATATACAATAAATCCTAGTCAGTATATCCCTTAGCGTGTGAAAAGGCAATGAAATGCCTTCCAAGATATCTCTATCCCGGAAGGCCCAAACAGATATGATTTAGAAAATCTCTTTTCGCATATCTTTCTACATTTCTTTTTTAACTTACTTTACCCACTGCCCTCTTTCATTTAGACGGAAGCCGGAAATAGTAGTGTTCTTCGCCATTGCCCCGTCCTCTCTGAAATAGTAGTAAACCGTGTTTCCATTTTCCTGTAAGGAAATCCAGCCTGTTCTCATGGCACCGGAATTGTCAAAGTAATACTGCTCCTTGCCGACCTGCATGATGCCGTTGGAAAGCATAGCCCCACAGCGGTCATCCTTTTCCGGACGAAGATAATACCACTTCTGGTCAATCAATCTCCAGCCAGTCTTCATATCTCCGTTTACAGGGTCCAAATAGTACCAGTCTCCGTAGCTGTTCTTAAACCATCCGGTTTCCATCTCCGCCTGTCCGTTGAAATGATACCAATGTCCATTCCACTCTACCCAGGTGTTGATGGCAGGCTGGCTGTTGGGGAAACGGAAATACCACTTACCGTTGCTTTGGCTAAAGCCGATAGTACTCGGAATGTTGGCAGTGCCGGAATTGTTCTGTCCGTTCTGTCCCTTTACCTGATTTTCACTGTATTTTCCTTCTCCGTTGGAGCGGGTGCTTTGCTGGATGTCCAAAACCTCGGACTCCGCTTCCTCAGAGGACTTTCCCGCCTTCTTCTGCTCCTCGGTATAAGGAATGGTCTTTACGGAAAATGTATAGCTTCCCTCCTCGGTCATCCAAGGATAAAAATTCAGGCTTAACGCATCTGTGGTAATCTTTGCCAGTCTTCTACCTTCTTTGAAAAGGCTGACCTCATAAATACCGGAACCGTTTTCCGGAGCAGTCCAACGAGCTCTTCCCAGAGAATTACTGTCCCACTGCAAATTGTCCGCCATGGAATACTGTCCCTGAACCGCTCTTAACTGAATCAGAAGCTCAAGCTCTGTGGAACTGATTCTCTTGGCACTAATCAGAGTTCCGTTGGTCACACGAACATTGTTGCTGTTATAGGCGCCGAAGAACTGGTAATAGAGAGTATCTCCATTGCTCTTATCCCGGCTGTCCGCCACAAGATAAAGCTGTACCTTGGGAGTGCTTCCCACGGTAATGTCTCCTGCATTTCCGCTGTCTACCCACTGAACCGCATCCACGTGGTATTTGTCGCTGTCCCCTGTGGAAAAATCACCTTCGCTGATATTGCCAAGACTGTCCCCCGGATCCAGATTCCGAAGTCTTTCCTCTACCTTAATTCGAATCATATTGATGTTGCTGATGCTATCCTTCGCAAAAGCAGGCATGCTTAAAGAAAAAAGCATTGTGGCCATAAAGGCTAAAGACAGCCCCAGGCGCTTTCCTGTATTTTGAAAAAATCTAATCATACAAAACCTCCTGTTCACATTTCCTCTTAGTATAAGGCGGGTGCACAGGGGAAAACAAGTGCTTTTCTCTTACAATTCCGGAACAGCCGACTGGTTCTTTTAATTCCTCTTAATCCACTTTCCATTGGTAAAGTCGGGAATAGCCACCGGCTGTCCCCCAAGAGCAATGGACTCCTCCGCCAGGGCGGTAATGCTCATCCAGCTGGCCATATCATACACATCTATAGGCATAGGCAGGCCTTCCTGAAGACAATGGATAAAGTCGGAGAAAATCAGGTAATCCATGCCCCCATGTCCCTTCTTCACCCCCGCCTTCAGATAGTCTTTCCACAGGGGATGCTCATATTTTTCCCGGAAACGCTCCACATTTCCCCACTGCTTCTTCCATTCAAAATGATCCTTTGCTCCCTCATCCCCATCCAGGAAAATAGAAGCATTGTCCTCCATATACATCCCCTTCGTGCCCTGTACGGTGAAGCCCCGGGAATAGGCTCTGGGCAGGGTGGTATCCAAGGTCAGTAAAATGCTTTCCCCATTACTGCATTTGATGATGGTATTGACCACATCCCCCTGCTGAAATGTCGTATTTTGCAACGCCTTGTCCTCCGGCTTCTTTTCCTTGATATACTCTCTAAGGCCTGCTGCCTTGGAAGCCATGGAACAAAGGCTTAGCATACGGTTTCCCCGGTTGATATGAAGTACCCTGGCAATAGGGCCAAGCTCATGGGTGGGATAATTTTCCGTATTGCGATGAATATAATTTTCCAAGCGGTAATGACGGTTTTCCTTTCCAAAGGAGATTTCTTCCCGCAAATCATGCTTATAACCCCCTTCGCAGTGCACAATCTCTCCCAGAACCCCCTCCTCCGCCATGCGGAAAACCATCATTTCATCCCTGCCATAGACGCAGTTTTCCATAAACATAATGGGAGTCTTCGTTTCCTCGTAGCAATCCACCAGCTTCCAACACTCCGACAGGGTATACGCGCCCCCCACCTCGGAGGCCACCGCCTTTCCTGCCCGCATGGCCGCCATGGCTATTTCGCTATGGGTATCCCAGGAAGCACAAATCAAGACTGCATCCAGCTCTTTGATCAAAAGCATCTCTCTATAGTCGGAAAAGGTCTGCGGTCTTTCTCTTCCCATCTCCACTAAAGCATCCGCCACTTCCTTCTGCCGGTCCCTGTAAACATCACAAAGTGCAATAAAATCCACATCAGGATGCTCACAATACACATTTTTTACCAAGTCCGCCCCTCTTTGCCCAAGACCGATTACCCCAAGCTTCACTTTCTTTCCCATAACCCATCCTTTCCCGCAGTAACATCGCGCCATTTACCCTAATTCCAACCGCACCTTACTTTTCGGAATGTTTGGGCATTATTTCACAAGCCATGATCCCTTTTTCTTAGAACCGATTCTTTCAATTAAGCCCTCATCTAGCAACTCTTTCATCAATATTTGAACTGTCCTTCTAGACCTTTCCATCATTTCTGATAATTCTACCTGTGTCAGTGAAGGGTTTTCTTTAAGAAGAAGCAAAATATGTTCCCGATCCGTCAGCATACTTTTCTGCGCTTTATTTTGCGCTTTATTTTGCGCTTTATCAAAAGCATAATTAAGATTCCAAAGCTTAAGGAAGAAATTATATCCGTCTGTATAGAACACAGGCTTTAATTCTTCTTTATATCGTTCTTCAGCTTCATATGCATCAAGAATTTTCTTAAATCCACTTCCTCTACGTTCCATAAGTCGCATTCTTC
Source organism: Oribacterium sp. (assembly GCF_057249185.1). NCBI lineage: Bacteria > Bacillati > Bacillota > Clostridia > Lachnospirales > Lachnospiraceae > Oribacterium > Oribacterium sp. Next base: position 12,496 of record NZ_DBHIGR010000020.1, on the reverse strand, counting down.
CGAAAACATCCGCAAGAATCGGGTTTCTTAATTTTGATGGAACGTGCCTTATATCAAGTAGCTGAACCTCCGAGCCATCGAACATTCCACCGGGGTTTGTAATAACAAGTCTGTCATCATAGATGTCCACCTGGCTATGGGCTCCTATCTGCAAATAACTCCTATGGATAAGTGCATTTGCAAGACCTTCCTCTATAGCCCTCTCCGGATAATCCGGCAATTCAACACGTTTATCTCTATCCTTACGCCATCCTTTTTTTGTATTGTTTTTGATAAAGGACATCGTGTTATCATAAAGTTCCAAGAGGCCACCGGTATATTCCGCATCATCAAGAGCATCCTGTGCAGAATTAGCCTTTTCTAAGCCATTCCACCTTGTACAAAAAATCCTCGAGTGGTGTATGTTCCACTGATCTGCAAAAAGAATTCCTGCATTTGTCATTTGGCCATCTTCTTGCATAAGTTTAAAACTCACAAGGTCATCGTCGAGTTCCAAAGCTAATCTTGTTGCTTTAAGATACCTTTTTCGAAATGATTCAAATGTAAGCTTTTCTCTTGGAATATCTGCTATCATTTCGTCATACGATGTTCCCGTACTCTTTATAATAAATTCCGTAAGTTCAAACCCAGTAATTTCCTTTTTAACACTACCCGTACGATAAAAATATCTGCCGTGAAGATTCATTGGAAGCTTTGACTTCTTTACCTCAATTTGAATATACTTCTTTTTATCCTTTGTTTTTAAATTCACATCACAGGTCATTCCAAATGCAGCCGTGATTTTATTTGGGATATCCTCTAACAACTTTTTTATACTTTTTGAGTCCAACCCCAATACATTACCATTATCATCTATACCGATGTATAACGTTCCACCTTGTGCATTAGCATATCCACAAATCCATTCCAGGTACTTATCCTGCCAGGTTTCTTTCCATTCAACAACCTGGCTTTCACTCTCTTCAACGATAGCGTCTATTTCGCGCATATTTGTACCTCTTCTTTCAAAAAACCTTATAGAAATATAACACCATTGCGCTTTAAAATCAATCATAAAGCGCAATGGTGCAGAGATATTTTTCGCTTTATGCGCTTTATACTTTTTTACTATCAAGCAAAACTCATCTTATACTGTTTTGTAGGAAGCAGTTGCGTGTATCGGTATGTTATCAAATCGTATTTCGAAAATCTCGGAAACCGCATAAATACGATATCCTTTGGACTTCATTTATTATTACAGCTAAACAAAAAAGAGCAGTAGTAGGCATACAAACACCATAACTACTGCATTTTATTACACACCGGTTTTCAACAATATAGGACTGAAAGGGGGTAGTCTGAGCCATACGCTACTTATACCTTACTCACTAACAGCCAGCAAAAAAGAGCTGCGAAGAATTATCTTAGACAGGTTTTCGGCAATATAGGTCTGAAAGGGAGTCCGGGCTCAACCCTACTTATGCCTTACTCACTAACAGCCAACAAAAAAAGCTGCGAAGAATCAAATCCAGTCGGTTTTCGGTAATATAGGTCTGAAAGGGGGTAGTCTGAGCCCGTCGGTACTTGCGAAAAACGAAGGAACTGAAGTTTTTCGCTTAGTATCCGCTACGTGGCGAAGCTAGCGGGAGCGTGCCCCATTTTCAGACCTATATTACATAGAAAACCTTTGAAAACTTTTAATTCTTTACAGCTCCATCATCATACAAATGGCAGCAAACCTTATGCCCATTTCCCATATCCTTTTCTTCCGGCACCTTGCTCTTACAGATCTCCATACACTGACTGCAACGGGTATGGAACTTACAGCCCTCAGGAGGGTTCGCCGGGGAAGGAATACTTCCTTCCAAAATAATACGATTCATCTTAGCCTCCGGATCCGGAATGGGAATCGCGGAGAACAAAGCCTTGGTATAGGGGTGGAGAGGATTGGCAAAGATATCCTCCGTATTTCCAAACTCCACCAGATTTCCAAGATACATTACACCAACCGTATCCGCAATATGCTCTACCACGGATAAGTCATGGGAAATAAATAGATAGGTCAGCTTATACTTTTCCTGTAAATCCTTTAAGAGGTTGATAATCTGTGCCTGAATGGACACATCCAAGGCGGATACCGGCTCATCACATACCACAAACTCCGGATTCAATGCCAAGGCTCTGGCAATACAGATTCTCTGTCTCTGTCCGCCGGAGAACTCATGGGGATAACGGCCCTTATGGAAGGGCTGCAAACCGCAGTTATCCATAATGCGGTCAATGTAGTCCTCGTACTCCTCCTTGGGAACCAGATGATGCTCCTTTACCGCTTCTCCGATAATTTCTCCTACAGGAAGTCTGGGAGAAAGGGATGAGAATGGATCCTGGAAGATAATCTGCATCTTGGTGCGTAGTTCGTTTAACTCGGATTTGGGAATATCGTACACCTCTTTTCCGTTAAACAGCACATCTCCCGCTGTCTTCTCTCCGCTTAAACGCAGGATGGTTCTTCCTGTGGTGGTCTTTCCGCAACCGGACTCTCCCACCAACCCCATGGTGCTTCCTCTTTTGATGGAGAAGGAAATGCCGTCAATGGCCTTTACCTGTCCCACCACCGTATTAAAGAAGCCTCCTCTAATGGGGAAATATTTCTTCAGGCCGCGAACCTCTAAAATATTGTCTTCATTTTCCCGGACAGTCTTAGCTTCTGTCTCCTTTAAAATGCTATTTTCCATTATTTCCTCGCTTCCTCATCATACAGGTAGCAGCTTACTCTGTGGGTCTCGGAGAGGCTGATTTCTCCGGGATAAGCCCCGTCACAGCAGCCCTTCCGCTTGTCACAACGATCTCGGAAGTAGCAATAATTCGGCATGTTAATGGGGTTAGGCACCTTTCCGGGAATGGAATAGAGCTTATCCACATGCTTTCCTACCACAGGCTTGGAAGCCATTAAACCGATGGTGTAGGGGTGGGAGGGATTGGAAAAAATTTCCTTTGCCGTTCCCGCCTCTACCACACGACCGGAATACATAACCACCACATAATCCGCCATTTCCGCAATTACCCCAAGGTCATGGGTAATCAGCATAATGGAGGAGTTGATCTTGTCCTTTAAGCCACGTAACAAATCCAGAATCTGTGCCTGAATGGTTACATCCAAGGCTGTTGTGGGCTCATCCGCAATAATCAGCTTGGGAGAGCAGGCCAACGCCATGGCGATTACGATACGTTGCCGCATACCGCCGGAAAGCTCGTGGGGATACATATTGTAAACGCCCTCACTGTTGGCAATGCCCACCATTTCCAAAAGCTCAATGGTACGCTTCTTCGCCGCCTCTTTCGTTTCATAACCGCTCTTATGGAACAAAAGCACCTCATCCACCTGGTCTCCGATTTTGAAAACCGGATTTAAGGATGTCATAGGCTCCTGGAAAATCATGGACATAAAGTTTCCCCGAAGGTGCTGCATCACTGTCTCAGGGGTCTTGGTAATGTCGTAAACCTTATCTCCCGTATTTAAGCGAATGGCTCCGTCCACAATCTGTCCCTGAGGCCGCTGTAAAAGCTGCATCAGAGAAAGGCTTGTTACGGATTTTCCGCAACCGGACTCTCCCACTACCCCCACGGTTTTTCCCATAGGAACGGAAAAGCTCACGGAATCCACACTCTTTACCGTTCCGGCATCGGTGTAGAAATAGGTCCGAAGATTCTCAAACTCCACCGTATTCTCCGGATTCTTCATTTCCGTCAAATACTCCGACTCCGGGACATTTTTCCGCTTCCGCTTTTTCTCTAAGGCAGCGGTAATTTTTCTATTTTCTTTCGATATCCTCCGGGATTCTTTACCGGAGAGATAACCGTCTTCTCTTGCCATTTTCTATCCTCAACTTATCTTCCTACAGCTTTCCAAGGCAAATGCCGGAAAGCATGATTTTTTACCGAAACCTTTTATCGCTTCATCTTCGGGTCAAAGGCATCTCGCAAGCCGTCTCCCACCAGGTTAAAGGCCAACACGGTAAGCAACAGACAGACACCGGCAGGAATCCAGATAAAGAGATAGTTACTTAAGACATAGGTATTGTTAACATCGTTAATGATATTTCCCCAGGAAGCAAAGGGGAACTTTACACCAAGTCCCAGGAAGGACAATACCGCCTCTGTCAAGATTACGCCTCCCAAACTCATGGTACAGGTAACAATGAGCTGAGGAATAACGTTTGGTAAAAGGTGTCGGAAGATTCGGTTTACGGGCTTAATGCCTGTAGCCTCCGCCGCAGTCATAAATTCCTGCTCTCTTAAAGTAAGAATCTGTCCACGCACCAATCTGGTGATGGAAGGCCAACCGAAAAATCCCAGAATAATCATCAGGTAAAACATACGAATCTGAGGATCCACCCTCATGGCATCCATCGCCGCACCGATGATGATGTAGATAGGAATGGTGGGAATGCAGTAGAAAATATCCACAATTCTCATGATTAAGGAATCAATCCAGCCTCCGAAATATCCGGAAATACCGCCCAGAAGCATTCCCAAAACGGTTTCGATAATCACAACTACGAAGCCGATATAAAGAGAAACTCTTCCGCCGTACATCAGTCTGGTCAACATATCCATACCGTTCTTATCGGTTCCCAGAGGATGGGCCTTGCTGGGTGGAGAATAAGAGTCATAGACCATCTGCTCTCTGCTTTGCAGAATATTATAGGTTTTGGAAGTGGCATCATATTCCATGGTATAGTTTGCCTCTACTCCGTCATCGTCGGTAAAGCTAAAGCTGGTAGCTCCCGCCTGAATCTGCTCCAGAAGCTCTTCCTTAAACTTCTGAGAGAAGGTCACATCGCTCATAATGGCATTCACCACATAACGACTGGCATAGGCATAGGCTGTTCCGTCCTTTGTTACGGTTCCATCCTCGGAAAGGGTATAGCTGCTGCCTCCATCAGTAAATTCCTTTTCTCCGTTCGCCAAGGCCTTTAAAATGCTTAGCTGCTCCGCAAAAGGAATCTGTCCTGCTCCGGAAACGGAAGTCACGGTATCCACTGCCGCAAAAGCTACCGGGTCAGAGCTTCCCTTCTTCGTAATGATATAGAAGTCTTTTCCCGCCTCTTCATAGCTGTAGTCTACGCCTCCTGCGGCAAACTCTGTCAGCTTCTTTCCCTTGGCCAATACGAACTGGGCCTGGGCAAGGGCAGGGAAGCTGTCCTTTTCCGCCTGCTGATAACGAAGCTCCGTGTTCACCTTAACACCGGCATACTTCTGGCTTTGGCTGTCCTTACGATAGAAGAGCTGAGACTCTCCGTAGGGCATTAAGGCTCCTCCTAAGAAAGAGAAAAGAAACATGAAAATCAAAACCACCATGCCCAAAACCGCAATACGATTTCGGAAAAAACGCTTTGCCACCATTGCTCCGGGGGAGAGGGTTTTGACGCGTCGGTCATCACTTAAAGAATATTCAGCATTCTTCGATGCATTAGCATCGCTATACTCTTCCGTATTCTGCACAGTTTCTTGTGTAGTTTTATCTACAGAATTTTCTAAATCAGACATCTTTTCCCCTCCTTTCCTAATCAATGCGAACTCGAGGATCTACCACGGCATATAAAATATCCGTTAGCAGGTTTCCAATCAAGGTCAAAACGGCAATAAACACTAAGTAAAACATGGAGAACGGAATGTCTCCCGAAATCATAGCCTGATAAGAGGTGTAGCCGATTCCCGGAATGGAAAAGAGCTGCTCCGTAATCATGGCTCCGGAAAATAATCCGGGAAGAGAGGTACCCCAGATGGTTACCAGCGTAATCAAAGTATTTCGGAAGGCATGATGATAGATTACCCGTCCCTCGGAAAGACCCTTCGCTCTTGCCGTACGGATATAATCCGAATTTAATACCTCCAGCATATTGGTACGAATATATCGCATATACGCTCCGATGCTGGCAATCAGCAGGGTAAGAATCGGTAAAACCAGGTGTAAAGCAATATCCATCTTCTTTCCGCTTGGAGAAAGAATATCGTAATTTCTTCCCACCAGTCCGCCTAAGTCGAACCATTGTAATTTCACGGAAAATACCAGCTTCAAAAGAGAAGCTGTGAAGAAGGTGGGAAGGGAAATTCCTGCCAAAGCCACGATAGAAATCACATTATCCTGCCAGGAATACTGCTTGGTTGCCGCAATAATTCCCAATGGCACGGAAATCGCAAATTCCAAAACCATAACCACAAAGCTCATGATAAAGGAAATACCCACTACCTCTTTAAATTTCTGGGTAACCGGCACGGTGTACTTCCAGCTGTCTCCGAAGTTTCCTCGAAGAGCCTTGCCCAACCAGGCAAAGAATCCGGGAACGATTCCTTTGTCCATGCCGTAAGTAGCCTCCAACTGCTGCATCCACTCTTCAAAGCTTTTGGAGCCGGGCTGTTGAGACTTCTGTCTGGCGATCTGCTCCAAATAGGAGGTTGGTAGAGATCGCATTAAAATATAAAGCAAGAAAGCCACGATAAACAGAATCACTACGGACCATAATAATCGTTTGATAATATACTTTTTCACTGAAAAACCTACTCTTCCATATCAAGAATAGCCGCATTCCTAAAGCTTCAGGAAACGCGGCTATTACCCGAAAAATGTAGACGGAACAATCCGTTTACTTTTACTTTGCTAATTGAAGATTCTCAACTTCAGCATACCACTTATAGAATGGGCTGATATCCGGAGTAATGGTATCCACCTGAACACGCTGTGCAGAGAAGATGGTTACTTCCTTTCTCTGGTAGATTGGTACCTCGCAGGACCAGTCGATAATCTTGTCAAGACAAGCCTTATACATGGTCTTACGGTATTCCTGATCAGTTGACTCTCTTGCCTGAAGAATCATGGCATCTAAGTCCGCATCCTCAATCTGGTACTGGTAGTTGGAACCTCCGGGATTAGCACCACCATTTGCAATATCGGAGTAATATATCTGGAACATATCCGGATCCGGTGTTGCCTGCCAAGCCGCACACCACATCTCTGCCTGCTTAGCCTGAAGCTTGTTCCACAGGTCGGCACTGTTGGAAATATCGTTAATGGTAAGCTTCATACCGATTTCCGCAAAGGCCTTCTGCGCCTCTGTCAAAATCATAAAGGAGGGGTGGTCTCCTGTTCCGGAACCGGGGATGATAACCTCATATTCCATCTTTGCTCCTGCAGGAGCTGCAGTAATCTTTCCGTCTGCCACGGTATAGCCTGCCGCCTCTAAGAAGCCTAAAGCCGCCTTCTTTGCTGCTGCATATTTATCCTCATCGGACATTCCGGAGGTATAAATGGGTTCTCCCTTTGCATCCTTGGAGAAAGCAATCTGGTATCCGTCATCGGTAGGCTGAGGTGCTGCCCAGGAAGTATTGGTAATCGGATAATTGATTACACTTGCTCTGTCTCCATAGTAGCTGCTTACCGCAAGGTCTCTGTATACAGAGAAAATAGTGGCAAAGGCACGACGAAGATTCTTGGAAGCTTCACTTCCCGGCTCATTGTTTACAGAAACATTGTGGGCATTAATACCGATATATCCATAGCCTAAGGCATCTACAGCAGAGGTATAGATCTTATCTCCGGAGATTTCTCCGTTGCTGTTTGCCTTCTTAATGGCATCGGCAATCTCATTGGTATAGCTTGGGTTGGTTACATCTGCTGTTCCTGTCAAGACTGCATTTACACGGTCAGGCTGTGCAACATAGTTCACCTTCAAACTCTTGGTCTTCGGTGCGCCGAGAAAGTAGTTCTCGTTTGCCTTCATGGAAACCACACCGTTTTCATATTTCTCAAAAACGTAGGCACCTGCACCTAAAGGCTGAGTGGTCTTTGCACGAACACTGCTTAAATCTCCCTTGGGGAAACCGAACTTATTGTTCGCATAGTCATACTGGGCAGGATCTCCATAGTAGTGTAATGGAGAGATGGCCATAGCAAGCTGATAGATTGCCTGAGCGTCCACCTTAGTGGTAATAACACGTACAGTGTTGTCTCCGGTCTTCTGAATACCGCTGATATTGGGAGCGGAATTACCGGTTTCCACACCGACAGCATAATCCTTGTAGCTTTCCATTAACTCGGTAAAGGGAGTACCCGCACTCTCTGCAGAACTCATATCCTTTACACTACCGTCGTACTTTGCTACCATAGCATTGAAGAAATCCATAGCTGTTGCATCTTCCTTCAAACCTTCATAGCCATAGTTTGCCGCAAATGCCGCTACGGAATCTCCTTCCTTGTTGCTTCCGCTGGAAATTAAAGAATCCTCAATTTCCTTTACAAAGGCCTCTGCAGCCTTCTTGTAATCTGCCCAGAACTTTGTCTGCTGTTCCTCTGTCCACTTGGAGAAGTCCTTATTATCCTCTCCTGCAGCCAGAATCAGCTTAAAGAGGGGCTCCATACCCTTTCTGTACTCTTCCATACCCTGAACCGGTACGGAATAGAAGGAAGCTGATCCGTCATAGGTAGGATCTGCATAGACATACATGGAGAAAATCACATCATCAGCAGTCAAAGGCTTACCGTCAGAGAACTTTACACCATCCTTAATAGTAAAGTCATAGTATACGGTTCCGTCTGCATTCTCGGTAACAGCCAGGTCGGAAATTCCCTTGTAGGTGTATTCCTTACCGTTATACTCCTTGGTCTCCCCTTCAATACCCTTGTAAATAATGGCACCGCTTCGATCTATGGGTAAGAGTGGGGCTGTGACAAAATTTACCACATCCTGATCCGGTACAGTCTCAGCGAAAAACGGAGAAAACTTGGAGCTAAACTCATCCTGAGCAAAAACCAGGGAACCGTCGGTATTTCCGGCAGCTTCTTGACCGCTTTCGCCCTGAGCCTTTGTTCCGTCCTCCGCCTTCTTGGGAGAGCATCCTGCCAATGCGGAAAGCGCCATCACTGATGCAAGCAGTGATGCCATAATCGCTTTTCTTTTCTTCATACTACTTCCTCCTTTTAGTAATTTTTTGGCTTCCTTTCAAACTGCATTTTCATTCATTATAGACCGTTCTTTCCTCCATCTTCCAAGAGGAAAAGCTCTGTTTTAACTTCCGCCAAAACAGGATGGAAAAAACGATAAATCCCAAAACCAAAGCAAACACCAATGCCTCTCCTACAAGCCCCCCATCTCTTCCTCCTCTTAGAAGATAAATCCCCTGGAAAAGAAGAAGGATTCCTGCAAACAGGAAGGAAAGAACCACATTTCCCTCCAATGGAACGAAGCTTCTTTGATAGGTCCAACCGTCCACCGTGCCTTTCTTCCTAAGATAGCCCAGCAAACGAACAGAGGCTAAAAGCACTTGAATGATGCACATACCATAGGGCAAGGTCAGGAATAGATTGTGGGATAAGGCGACCTTCGAGAAAAATCCCGGAATCAAGAGAAAAGGAAGCTGAAAGAAATAACAAGCAATCAGAAGCCGTTTTTCTTTTTTTTGCAATTCCAAAGGCCGTATATCTTTATACAGCTTTTTTCTGGCTTCATCTGCCTCCTTGGAAAGAACGCCGCCTTTTCCATAGGGCGTCCTAAACATTCCCATGCTTTCTCCTCCATTGTTTCGACTTTACTTGATTCTCAACCTTTTCTTGAATTTTAGTCTTTCTCCTTGCTCGTTGTTCCGTCCTATAATGAAAAAGTATTGTGATCTCCTGAAACTTATTCTTTCTCACTTAATTAGTTCATGATTTAAAAATAAGAAAATTCCTTGTATCTCACAATAATTTAACCCATAGCTTACCTGTATTTTTATGCTACGTCAATTATATTTATAGAATAAGAGATATTCCTAATTATAATTTCTTTTTTATTTTGACAATTTTATTTATAGAAGCTTTATTGTTTTTTTGCATTTTGATATTTCATTTTTCTATAAACCTGCTCCTTTTATTTTGTTATAGATGTTTTACGCAGTATTTTCCTGCAATACTTATGCAATTACGCCAGTATTTAAGCTATGACAAAAAAAGAGGAAGCCGGGCTTCCTCTTTTTTAGCAACTTTGTTCTATTCGTTTTGTAAAATATTATACAAGCTCTAAAAGAACTTCCATAGCAGCATCTCCCTTACGAAGACCTACCTTTACGATTCTTGTATATCCACCGTGACGGTTCTCGTACTTTGGTGCAATCTCTTCAAAAAGCTTCTTCGCCAAGTCTAACTTCTTGGTGTTCTTCTTTCTTCCGGCTGCTTCTTGAGGTCTAACAGTTGGAACATAGGTAGCTGCAAGAATCTGACGACGAGCCTGCAAACGGGAAGGCTTATCCTTCTGAATGCTCTTCTCTACTTCCTCATAAACAGTAACCTTCTTACCGTCTTTTACTTCTTTAACGCGCTTTCCATCCGCATCCTTCTTTGCAACCTTTGCATTAACGACAACCATCTCATAGTTGTCTTTCTCTCTTACTGCCAAAGCAATAAGCTTCTCTACCTGCTTGCGAACTTCCTTCGCTCTAGCCTCTGTAGTAAAAATCTTTCCATGCTCCAATAAAGAAGTGGTTAATGCGCGAAGCATTGCCTTTCTCTGGTTTGAAGCTCTTCCTAACTTTCTATAATTTGCCATGTTTTCTCCTTATCCGTGCTTTTTAGTCTTACCGGTTGGCCTTACTGTTATCTATTCTTCCGGAAATGATAATCCCAGATTCAAATCTCTTAACTTCGCCAAAACTTCCTCAAGAGACTTTCTTCCCAGGTTACGAACCTTCATCATGTCCTCCGGTGTCTTGGAGGTTAACTCGGACACCGTATTAATTCCTGCTCTCTTCAAGCAGTTATAGGAACGGACACTTAATTCCAGTTCATCGATATTCATCTCCATCACTTTGCCCTTTTCGTCTTCGGGCTTATCCACCATAAGCTCTGTTGCAGCCACTTCCTCAGAAAGCGCTACAAACAAATCCAGGTGCTGAAAAAGCATTTGTGCCGCCTTGGAAATCGCATCTTCCGGAGACATACTTCCGTTGGTATATACATCCAAAGTCAATCGATCATAGTCTGTCATATTACCTACACGGGTATTCTCGATGGACATATTTACTCTTTCCACCGGAGTATATAAAGCATCAATGTCCTGATAGTCCTTTGGTGCTTCTACTCTTCCTTCTGCCTTTTCTCCGGAGTAACCCTGTCCTCTACTGATAAAGAGGGAAATGGAGCCTTTGGCTCCCGCCTCTACAGTAGCAATATGTTCTGAAGGATTACTCAGCTTAAGTTCCGACTCTCCAATAAAATCTTCAGCCAGAATCTCGGACTTTCCGGATAAATCAACGGAAACTTCCAGACTTTCTACTTCCTCCGGCAAAATTACCGCAATGCTCTTAATATTGGTTAAGAGCTCAGGGAAACTTTCCTGAATTCCGGAAACCTTGTCTCCGGACAGATTGTCGATCTTAATTGCAGAAATCGCAGCCCCGGGCAGAGAGGAAAGCATCATCCTCCGAAGAGAATTTCCTAGGGTTGAGCCGTAGCCTCGTTCCAGTGGTTCACATACGAAACGACCAAAACGCTTATCCTCTGAAATTTCAAGAATTTCAATGTTTGGTTTTGTAAAATCAAACATGCTGCCTCCTTTTTTAGGCTATCATTACTTAGAATACAACTCGACGATTAACATTTCGTTTACAGGAACGTCAATGTCTTCTCTGTGCGGAAGAGACTTAATGGTTGCGCTAAGCTTCTCAGCATCCATCTCTAACCATGCCGGTACCATTCTGCCGTTGGTTACTTCCACAATATCCTTATATCTCTGTGCAGTTCTCATAGATTCTTTAATCTGAATCACATCTCCTGCAGATACAAGATAAGAAGGAATGTTAACAATCTTTCCGTTAACGGTTACGTGACGGTGTCCTACAACCTGTCTAGCTTCTCTTCTGGTTCTAGCCATTCCCATACGGAAAATAACGTTGTCCAGACGAGACTCTAAAAGAATCATAAGGTTCTCACCGGTCTGTCCTGCTAACTTCTCTGCCTTAGCATAGTAGTTACGGAAAGGCTTCTCTAATACGCCATAGATGAACTTTGCCTTCTGCTTCTCTCTAAGCTGAAGACCGTACTCGCTCATCTTTCTTCTTGGGTTACGAAGCTGTCTGTTGGATTTCTTATCCACTCCTAAAAATACGGGGTCCAGTCCAAGTGACCTGCATCTTTTAAGCACAGGAACTTTATCTACTGCCATTTTATCCTCCTAAATATCAAGTTTTGTCGACTCAACAAGCCAACATCCCTAAAAAATTGATACGCCCTTTACACCGATAAGGCTTCTTCAGGCTGACCACATGGTCATACTGTTCTGTACAAGCTTATGCCGCTATAGGAAATTCTATAATCTCCCGGGCACAGAGCATTATACTCTTCTGCGCTTTGGTGGGCGGCATCCGTTGTGTGGAACCGGTGTAACGTCCTTGATGGAGGTTACTTCCAATCCGTTTGCTGCTAAAGCACGGATTGCTGCTTCTCTTCCGGATCCCGGTCCTTTAACCATTACATCCACATACTTTA
>NZ_DBHIGR010000019.1:0-20120 GCF_057249185.1 Oribacterium sp. | reverse complement strand
CATCGTTCTGAAATATCTTGATATAATCCATAACATCATATCCAATTCAGAAAAACTTGTAAAGGAAAAATAGAACTTATCTCCTCAAGCTATTTAATTGTATTTCCATCTGCGGGTTTGTTTCCGGATTGTTTAGCGGATTTATTTCTGAACTTATTAGCTTTTTCTTCCCCTTGATTATTGTTCATTGGAGGTATTCCCTGCCGGTCATTCATTCCACCCCGACTTCCACCTCCGGGCATACCCTGGTTTCCATTCATCCCCCCTTGCTCCATTCCGCCGGGCATTCCTTGACCACCGTTCATACCACCCTGACCTCTGCCATCGGGCATCGCCTGGTTGCCATTATTCATTGGAGGCATTCCCTGATTGCCATTATTCATTGGGGGCATTCCCTGATTGCTATTATTCATTGGGGGCATTCCCATGCCATTATCACTGGGAGGATTGCCGGGGAAGTTATTGCCATCCCCACCGGGGAATCCGCCCCTATCTCCGGGCATACCCTGCATACCGTTTTGACCACCATTAAAGCCTCCGTTTGGAGGGCCGCCCTGCGGACCGCCGCCATTCTGGCCTCCATTTTGTCCGCCGTTAAAGCCTCCATTTGGAGCAGCTCCCTGTGGGCCGCCATGGCCCATTCCGCCGCCCATAGCATTTCCATTTCCAATAGTATTAGCAATAGAACTTACGGTAAATTCTTCAGTAGTATCTCCTATAGAAAGCTTATAGCTCTGATTATTGCTAAGCTCCGGAGAGGAGAACAGCACTACACCGTAGCTGTTTAGCAAATCGGAAACATTGAAGATTTCTTTTTCCTTGCTGTCAGTAATTTTAATTGTGCTTCCCGCATTTTGATTATTGCTGAGATAATCTACCATAAAGGCCTGGGTAGAGCTGTTTCCGTCAAAGGTCTGGAACATTTCGTTGTTTCCGGCTACCAAAACCGTACCTCCGGTAATGGTTCCTGTTCCATTGTAATCTAAAGGTCCGTTTCCGTGTCCGGCGCCATCTACTATAAGAGTTCCGCCGCTAATGTTTAAGTCTCCGTTGGAATCCAGACCGTCACCTCCTGCATTTACCCGAAGGGTACCGCCATTGATATTGATATATACTCCTTCCTGTGCCGCAAATTCGTTTCCGGAACTGTTATCGCTGGCCGCATTTAAACCGTCGTCCTGAGACTTTACGGTAATCGTACCTCCATTAATATCAATAGAAGCGCCCTCCAGTCCCTCATTGGAGTTCTCAATATTTACGTTTCCTTCATTTACCACCAGCTTACCGTCTGCATGCATACCGTCATCAGAAACGGAAAGGCTATAGCTTCCTTTAGATACCGTCATATCTCCATTGGTGTTAAAGCCGTCCTGTCCTGCAGTAATCGTAAAGCTTCCGTCATTAATGATCAGATTGTCCTTACCGTTAATACCGTGCTTTGTCGCTTCAACAGTATAGTTTCCGCCTTCAATCGTTAAGCTGTCTTTACCATGAATTCCGTCCTCATAATTTCCTTTGACGTCCAGACTACCGCTTCCGCTTAATATTAAATCGGATTTACTGTAAATTGCCGCATTGGGAATATCCTCTGTCTTATTATTGGAAGAATTGGAATTGCTGTCTTCTGTGGTATTGGCTTCTCTAAGATCCTCTACGGAGTTCTTGGAATTCTCTGCCAAGGTTAAAGTGAAATCCCCTGAGGTCTTCACATAAATCGGAGCTGTTTCCTTATTGCTGATGCTGAAGTTATCCAAAATCAAATTGACCTTATGTGTATCTCCCGCCGCAATCACCACCTGACCGTCCTCCAAATTTCCGGAAAGTCTGTAGTTCCCCGCAGCGGAAATGGTAATGGTTTTCCCCTCTACAGAAACGCCATTTCCGTTTGTTTTAATCTCTCCGTTTTCCACGGTAATCTTGGTTTCCCTTCCCGTAGACTTTTCCGCTGGCTTTTGGCTTGTAGCTTGTGTATTATTGCTCACTGTTTTATTCTGTGCCGCATTGGCTGTACTTCCACAGGCCACCATAATGCTACTTAATCCCAGACCTAAAGCCAAGGCTGCAAGCTTATTGTAATTTACCTTCATTTTCTTCTTCATTTTTTTCTTTTCCTTTCTGTGCTCTTTAGATAAATAATTCTCCCTAAAATAATTCTTCTTCATTTTTCCATAGATTCCTTTTTTCATCCTTTTCTTGTTCCCAAAAAGAATATGTTCTGCTTTTTCAATTTCAACATCTCCTTTCTTTTTGAGATAGCCCCAGTATAGAAAGCTTTACTGAAATGAAACTGAAAGAATGTCAGAAAGTTTCAAACATGAAAAAAAGACCGATAAATCCGTATGAGCCGAATTTATCGATCTTTTTGCTGATTTTTTATCTATAAAATTGAAGAAAAGAAAATTATTTTGTGTATCTTCCGTATCCGTATGGCTTCTTGTAGAAAACATCGTGCTCTCGAACAAAGTCACCGGTTCTGGTACAGTGGATAATGGTTCCATTTCCGGAATAAATGCCCACATGATAAATGGTACTTGGGGAGGAACCGTAAAATACTAAATCACCGGGCTGTAACTCTTCCGCGGAAATCTTCTGCGCAGAAGCATACTGGGAACGGGAATCTCTGGGGATGGAAATACCGAATTTCTTAAATACCTCCTGGGTAAATCCGGAACAATCCGCACCGGTACTAAGAGAAGTTCCTGCCACCTTATAGGGAAGTACTGCAATGAAGGAACGGGCATAGCTGATTAACTCTGTTGCCTCGGACTTCTTTAAATCCTGTGCACTGTTTCCAACATTTCCACTGAAATTCTCAGCCTTATTCTTAGCAGGTTTTTCCGTTGCAAGATTGCTGTCCCCTTCCACTACAGGTCCGGAATAAGATCCGGAAAGCTCCAGAACATCCTGCCCACTCTTCTTTTCTTCCTTTTCACCGGACTTCTTGGTCCCGGAGCTCTTCTTCTCCACAGAAGGCTTCTGGTTTTCCTGATCGGAAACTGCAGTTCCTAAATCCAAATCAGAACCCATCACATCAATGGTTCCGGAGCTGGATTCATTCTTGCCGTTGGTATAGACTCCCACTTCTCCGATAGCCTTCACCTGCACAACACCATTCTTAAGCCAGGCACCGGTAGTATCTACCTTATAGCCTTCTACTGTAGTGTTGGACTTTAACCATCCGTTAGCATCAAAATAATAGCATTCCGCAATACCGTCTCCGTTACCGTCAATCCAAGCCCAGGTAGACTTTGGATAGGTTCCATCCTGATGATTGTACCACCATTTATTGCTGTTCTTGCCGTTTCCCTTCTGCCAACGACCTGCATAAGCCGGGATGGCAGAAAAAAGAGAAATCAGACAAATAGAGTTCACTACTAAAATTTTCCAATTCTTCTTCATTTTCTTTTCCTTTTTTAATAAAACGATACCTCTGCATGATAAAGCATAGCTTCTCTTTTCGCAAGTTCGAAATGAGATTTGTAAGCTAATCCGGGGAAATGTTAGGATTTTGTAATAATTTGAATGATTAGGCCATGGGGCAGACAAACAATAGGTAGGTCCGGATTTTCCTCACTGATGGCAGGGGTCCGTACACAGATTTGATTATTACAGTTAGATTCGGTACAAAGTACCTTTCCATCCTTAATTTCTATAAAGTTCACCTCATGTTTTGCAGGATTTACCTCATCTTCAGAAAGGGATGCCAGATTTTCCTTAAAGTCCACTTCTCTGGCCTCGTTATTCATAATCAAAATTTTGCTGTTTTCCGAGAGATTTTTTTCAATCAGAACAATTCCGTTTTTTAAAATCTGTACCTTTCTTGAATCCTTTTTAGCAAAAGCCTTTGGAAGAAAAAAAGATAAAGCTGCCATCAGACATACAAGAAGAAGAATGATAAGGACTCTCTTTTGTTCCTTTCTCTTCTCCCCTTCCGGTGAACCATTCTTATCCGCCAAGTTCTGCTTTTCCTTTGCTTCAGAAGGCTCCGGCTCCATGCTTGTTTTCTTTTCTTCCTTTTCCTGCACTTCCATATCTTTTTCAACTCCCTATTTTATCTATCGACCGTTTTACTCAAAAAAAAATCACCAATGAAACGAGATATCGCACACTTTGCAATCGATACTCGTTATGAATAAAAAAGCAGGGAAGCCTACTCTGCTTCCCCGCTAAAGAGAGGCCACAAACCAGACTTGAACTGGTGACCTTCTGATTACGAATCAGATGCACTACCGACTGTGCTATTGTGGCATCCCCCGCAGTATAGCACAGCTTCTTTCTCCATGGCAAGAGCGAAATACAAGCTTATTCCGGTTCTACGATACAAAAACTTCAAGCTTATTTCGCTCTAAAGCTACAGAAACTGTAAGCTTACTCCAACTCAAAGGCTCCGGTATAAAGCTGATAGTACTTTCCTTTTGCGGCAATCAAATCCTTATGACTGCCTCGCTCAATAATTTCTCCCTGTTCCAAAACCATGATAACATCAGAGTTTTGAACTGTGGAAAGTCTATGGGCAATGACAAAAACGGTTCTTCCTGCCATTAAAGCATCCATACCCTTTTGAACAATAGCCTCCGTTCTGGTGTCAATAGAGCTGGTAGCTTCATCCATGATTAAAACAGGGGGATCATTTACCGCCGCCCTGGCAATGGACAAGAGCTGTCTCTGCCCCTGAGAAAGATTGCCTCCATTTGCACTTAATTCCGTATCATAGCCCTTAGGGAGTCTCGTAATAAAATCATCCGCTCCCGCAAGCTTTGCCGCCGCAATACACTCTTCGTCAGAAGCATCCAGCTTTGCGTAACGGATATTTTCCATTACAGTTCCGGTAAAGAGTACGGTATCCTGCAAAATTACCGCAATGGATCTTCTTAAATCCGAAATGGCAATATCCCGGATATTAATGCCGTCGTAGATTATCTCTCCTTTTTGAATATCATAGAAACGATTCAAAAGGTTGGTGATGGTGGTTTTTCCCGCACCGGTGGCTCCTACAAAGGCTACTTTTTCTCCCGGTCTTGCAAAAACATCAATATTCCTTAGAATTTGGCGCTTTCCGTCATAGGAAAAATCCACTCCCTTTAACTCCATATCCCCTTTTAGTTCTTTCAGGGAAATGCTTCCGTCCGGTAAAATACTCTTCCAAGCCCAGAGCTCTGTTCTCTTATTGCTTTCTACCAAACGGTCTCCCTCATGGGAGCAATTTACAAGGCAAACTTTTCCTTCATCCTCTTCCACCTCTTCATCAATCATTTGATAAACTCTATCCGCACCGGCAACACCCATAACCACGGCATTGACTTCAGAGGAAATCTGTCCTATTACACCGGCAAACTGCTTGGTCATATTCAGAAAGGGGATGACAATGGCAATACTTAAGCCTAATCCGGAAATGGAAATGTTCGGTGCATGGAAAGCCAAAAGTGCGCCTCCCACAATGGCAACCAAAACATAAAGGATATTTCCGATATTGTTTAAGATCGGCATAATCACATTGGAGTAACGGTTGGCTTCGTTGGAAACCCGGAACAGTTCATCATTATAGCGGTCAAAATCCTGAATACTCTTCTCCTCATGGTTAAAGACCTTAACCACCTTCTGTCCATTCATCATTTCCTGAATAAAGCCTTCGGAACGAGCCAGCTCCTCCTGTTGACGAACAAAGTAATGGCTGGACTTTCCTCCAATTACCTTAATGATTCGAAGCATAATGAAGGAGCCTAAAAGCACCATAAGGCTAAGCCAAAGGGAGTAATACAGCATGATGGAAACTACCGTAATCACCGTAATCAAAGAAGAAATGGCCTGAGGAATACAGATAGAGATAAACTGTCTCATAGCATCAATATCATTGGTATAATGACTCATGATGTCCCCGGTTTTGTTTTGGTCGAAAAAGGCAATAGGCAGATCCTGCATATGATTAAAGAGTTTCTGTCGATACTGTTTTAAAGATCCCTGGGTAATGGTCGCCATGTTCATATTGTAGCAATAGGCACAAAACAGTGAGATAGTATAAAATACCAGTAAAATACAAACCAGTTTAAAAATATCGGAAGATACCCCATCCCAGTTTCCATCCTTATAAACCGTCTCAATCAAACTGATAATTTTTTGCTGGAAAATAGCCGGTATAGAGGTTACCACCGCATTGATTACAATAAACAAAAGGGTAAGAGGAAGAAGGGTGGGATAAAAGGAAAATAAGTCCTTCATGATTCTTCCTAAGGTTTTCATAAAATTCTTTGTTCTTCCCTTATTCTCCATCCTCTACCTCCTTTCTATTCTGGGACTCATAGGTTTCTCTGTAAATGGGAGAATTCTCCATAAGTTCCTCATGGGTACCTCTGGCAATAATTTCTCCCTTGTCCATGATTAGAATCTGATCTGCATCCATTACAGAGGAAACTCTTTGTGCAATTATAATTTTGGTGGTATCCGGAATAAATTCTTTAAAGCCCTTTCGAATAAAAGCATCGGTTTTGGTATCCACCGCAGAAGTAGAGTCATCCAAAATTAAAATCTTGGGTTTCTTCAGCAAAGCTCTGGCTATACAAAGTCTTTGCTTCTGCCCTCCGGAGAAATTGCTTCCTCCCTGCTCCACATGGCTTTCATATCCGTCCTTCATTCTTTCAATAAATTCAGCAGCCTGAGAAAGTCTGCAGGCCTCTTCCAACTCAACCTGGCTGGCCTTTGGATTTCCCCAGCGAAGATTCTCCGCCACCGTTCCGGAAAAGAGAATATTCTTTTGTAATACCACAGCCACCTGATCTCTTAAAGCTTGAATATCGTATTTTCGAACATCCTCACCGCCAACCAACACCTCTCCCTCCGTTACATCATAGAGACGGGAAATCAACTGGGTAAGAGAAGATTTTGCAGAACCTGTTCCTCCCAAGATCCCTACGGTTTGTCCGGAGGAAATATGAAGGGAAATATCTGTTAAAACATTCTTTTTTGCATCCTTGGAATACTTAAAGTATACATGATTAAAATCAATAGAGCCGTCCTTTACTTCCTTAATACCATTTTCAGGATTCTTCATGGTACTGTCTTCCGTTAAAACCTCTGCAATTCTTCGAGAGGAGGCAGCGGAAATTACCACCATCACAAAGACCATGGCCACCAACATAAGGCTGGAAAGAATCTGATAGCTGTAGGTTAAAAGAGCTGAAAGCTGTCCTACATCCAAATCAACACCACCGGTGCTGACTACCAGATAGGAACCGAAGCTTAAGACAAAGATAACCACCACAAAAAGACAAAATTGCATCAAAGGGTTGGCAATGGCAATCAGTTTTTCTGCAGAAATAAAGTCCTTTGCCAAAGACTCTGCCTTTTCATTAAACTTCTCTTTCTCGAAGTCTTCTCGGACATAGGTTTTCACTACCCGCATTCCCTGGATATTCTCTTCCACAGACTCATTTAAGGCATCGTATCGCTTAAAGATTTCGTTGAAAATCTTCATAGCTTTTTTGGTAATAATGATTAAACCGATAGCCAAAATAGGAATCACAAAACAGAAAATAATGGCCATCCTGCCCCCCATAATAAAGGCTGCAGCAAAGGAAAAGACCATCATCAAAGGTCCTCTGAATGCGGTACGCACCAGCATCATATAGGCCATCTGCACATTGCTGATATCCGTGGTTAATCTGGTTACCAAAGAAGCGCTTTCAAAGCGGTCAATATTCTCGAAAGAAAAACCTTGAATCCTTTGAAACATATCTCTTCGGATATTCCGAGCAAAACCGGTAGAGGCGGAAGCTGCAAAATTCCCTGCCCAAAGGCCGAAAAGAAGGGAAAGTATGGCCATCACCACCAGGATTAATCCGTAATGAAGAATCATCTGCATGGAGGCATTTTCCTTCATTCTGTTCACTAATTGAGCAGTAAAAAAAGGAATCATACATTCCAGAATGACTTCTCCTGTAACCAATAGCGGACAAAGTATGGAGTCTTTTTTAAATTCACGAATGGATTTTGATAGGATTTTCAATACCTGTATTTTATCTTCCTGCATGACTTTTTCCTCTTGCACTATTTCTCCCTCCTTCTCTTACTATACATGGAATTTACTATACACTGCTTTACACTGTGCTTTCTCTATGTAGCGCATATTCTACTACTTACGCTTCTGTTTACTGTTTGATTTTTCTAAACTTTGCAATTTTATGGATAATTTAACAACTTGTCAAGCGTAGGCAAAATTCAATTCTCCGCTCCCTGAAATTGGCTTTCATATAGGTTCTTATAAAAACCTTTCTGCTGTAAAAGTTCTTCATGACTTCCCTTTTCGATGACATTACCATCCTTCATCACCAGGATGCAATCCGCATTTTGAATCGTAGAAAGACGATGAGCCACAATAAAAGCGGTTCTACCCTTTAGCATTTCCCGAAAAGCTCTTTGTACCTTCTCTTCCGTTCTGGTATCAATGGAGCTGGTAGCTTCATCCAAAATTAAAATGGCCGGATCCCTTAACATCACTCTGGCAATACAGAGGAGCTGTTTCTGTCCCTGGGAAAGATTGCCTCCGTCCTCCGGAAGGATTGTATCGTAGCCTTTTGCAAGCTGTAAAATAAAATGATGGCAGCCTGCCCGTTTAGCTGCTTCCATAACCTCTTCTCTACTCTTCTCCGGAGAACCGTAACGAATATTTTCCAAAACCGTATCCGACTTTAACCAGCTATCCTGTAAAACCATGCCATATACAGAACGCAGGCTATGATCGGAAAGGCTGCCATAGGGTATTCCGTCAATCGCAATGCTTCCCTGATTCGGTTCATAAAATCGCATCAAAAGATTAATTAAGGTTGTTTTTCCGCATCCTGTGGGGCCAACAATAGCAATATTTTGTCCGGATTGTACGGAAAGGCTCAAATCTTGAATCAGCTTTTGCTCCTTCGTGTATGAGAAATACAATCCGGAAAGCTCCAAGCATCCTTCCACAGGCTTTGGTAATTCCCTTATCTCCGCCTTTGGCATCATCTCCTCTTCTTCCAAAAAGTCAAAAACCCTGGATGCGGCAGCTAAAGCATTTTGAATTTCCGTAATCACGGAAGTAATGTCATTAAAGGGCTTAGCATACTGGGTGGCATAAGCCAATAAAGAGGATAACTGCCCAATACTTAAGGTCCCTTGTAAGCAAAACATAGCTCCAACTCCCCCAACCAAAGCATAGCCTAAAGCATTTAAAAAACGGGTAAAGGGGTTAACCAAAGAGCTGTAGAAATTTGCTTGCATACTATATCGGGAAAGTCTTTCATTTTTCTCCTGATACAAAGTCTCCTTTGGGGCATCCTGCATAAAGGCCTTCAGAAGCTTCGCATTTCCGATAGCCTCCGTACTGAAGGCAGCAATTTCTCCTCTGCTCTTAGACTGATTCTGAAAATACAGGTAAGCGCGCTTGGATATAAACTTTGCGATAAAAAAGGAAAGAGGTGTCAGCGCCAAAAGGATCAGAGCAATTCTCCATTCCAGAAGAAAAAGAAAAAATGCAGTTTCCAAAATACTGAACACCGCCTGCAAAAACTGATTCAGTAGAACAAATAATCCCTGTGAAATCTGTTCTATGTCTGTAGTTAAACGGCTTAAAATCTCCCCGGGCTCCTTGGAATCGATGGAGGATAAAGGAACGGCTTGAATATGAGAAAAAGCCTTCTTCCGTAAATCTTCAATCACATGAAAGCTTAAATAGGTATTCACTTGGTTCATTACCCACTGGAAAACCACTGCCAGGATAAGCACGATAAACATAAGTTTTAAAATCTGTCCCAATCCGGCAAAATCCACTGTAGATTTTCCGGCAATCTTATCTATGGCTTTTCCCAAAAGGATAGGAAGAAAGAGGGAAAATACTACGTAGAGAAAAGCTGAAATAATGGAAAGAAGCAAGCTGAATTTATAAGGTTTGATGAAGGCGAAAAGTTTCCAAAAAGACTCACCTGCAGTTCCGTTTTGCCTGGTCATATTACGCCTCCTTTCCTTGCTTCTGAGAAGCACAAATTTCCTGATATACAGAACAATTCTCCATAAGTTCCTGATGACTTCCCAGCCCGATTAACTTACCTTGATCTAAAACCAGAATCTTTGGGAAATGCCTGATACTGGATACTCTTTGGGAGATTACCAAAAGGCTTTTTTCCCCTTGATATCCTTCCAATGCTGTTCGCAACTTTCTTTCTGTCAGCATATCCAATGCGGAGGAGGAATCATCCAAAATTAAAAGCTTGGAATCCCCAACCAAAGCTCTTGCAATAGAAAGTCTTTGTCTTTGTCCACCGGAAAAATTTTTTCCTTCTATACTGACAGGCAAATCCAAGCCCTCTCCCTTTTCCTCTACAAAATCTTTTCCCTGGGCTATTTCCAAAGCTTTCCAAAGCTCTTCATCCTTTGCCTCCCTCTTTCTCCAAAGAAGATTTTCTTTAAGGGTTCCGGAAAAAAGTACCGCCTTCTGAGGGACATAAGCAATACTTTCTCTAAGTTCTCTTTTCGAATAATCTCTTAAATTCTTTCCCCAAAGGAAAATTTCTCCCTCATAATCCGCGTAAAATCCACAAATTAGAGATATCAAGGTGGATTTTCCGGATCCTGTACCACCGATAATCCCTAAGCTTTCCCCTTCTTTTAAAGAAAAACTGATATCGGAAAGAGCCCTCTCCTCTCCGACTTCATAGGAAAAAGAAAGATTCTTTAGAAGGATACCGGCCATGTTTGAGTCAGAAGAAGCATTTGCATCAAACTCCTGCTTTTGCACTTTCTCTGTGGCTTGATTTCTTGTTGAAAGAGTAGCTGCTTCCTTATCGTCAACAGACTGATCTTCTTCGTTCTTTCGCTCCATCACCTCTTTAATTCTGCTAATACTGGCATAAGCTTTAACCATCAAAATAATCAGATTGGCAAGCTTAAGAAGCTCCAGCAAAATTTGGCTCATATAGTTGGTCAGAGCCACCACATTTCCTTGAAAAAGTCTGCCATCATTTACCATCTTGGAGGAAAAATACAGAATTCCCATAAGCCCAAACTGAATCAGCAGCATGCTCATCGGATTTAGTAATGCAGATATTTTTCCTACTGCAATCTGTACCTTGGTATAATCTTGGTTTTTTTCTAAAAACTCCTCTTCTTCCTTTTCTTCCTGACAGAAAGCCCGTACCACACGGATTCCCATAATATTTTCTCTGTATTTCCTTGTGATGTTTTCCAGACTTACTTGAATCCTTTTGTAAAAGGGCATGGTAAGAGCCATGATGCCAAAAACCACAATAGATAAAAGAAGCAAAACAAATAAGAATAAAACTGAGAGCCTGGCATTCATTCGAAAAGCCATAATACAGGCTCCCACAACGATAAAGGGAGAACGCATCAAAAGCCTGAGTACCATATTTACCGTAGACTCAATTTGGAAGATGTCCGGACCGATTCTGGTAATTAAGGAAGATGCGGAAAGCTCATTGTAATCTCTATAGGGTAAGGAAAGAATTTTGTGAAACAAGTCTCTTCGATAGGACTTCCCAACCACCATAGCCACCTCTGCCGCAAAATACTGGGCAATCACGGCGGTAAGACATCCTACACAGGCTAAGGCCAGGAGCAGAAAAAGACTATGCCATATTACAGCAAGATTCTCTTTACGAATTCCCTGATCAATCATTCTGGCAATGACTAAAGGAACAAAAAGCTCAAACATGCTTTCCAGACACTTAAACAGAGGGGCCAAAATGCTTTTCCCCTTCACTTTTTCCATATAGGACAGTATTCTTCTCATGGTACTACTCCTCTTACTATACCCTTTTATCCTTCTTTATGAAAATAATGATCCAACACCTTTCTGGCAATAGGCGCTGCGGTCTTTCCGCCGGTTTCTCCTTCTTCCACAATGACGGATATAGCAATCTCCGGATCCTCCATAGGGGCAAAGCCTACAAACCAGGCATTAGTCTTCAGTTCATTTCCCACCTTCACCTGGGCAGAACCGGTTTTTCCGCAAACCTTATAGGCATCCGTCTCTAAAGCACTGGCGGTTCCCTCCGTGACTACCTTTCTCATAAACTGCTTTAATGCATCACTTTCCCCTTGGGAAAGCAGGCTATGACTCTCCCCATAAGGGAACTCCTTTACCGTTGTGCCATTGGCATTCTGTACTGAAGCAAGAAGGCTTGGATAGACCAGATTTCCTCCATTGGCAATGGCGGAAACCATACATAGGTTTTGCAGAGGAGTACAAAGGGTAGCCCCCTGTCCGATAGCGGTTTGCATCTTGTCCCAAACATCCGCATTCTCCGCTAAAGTGAATTGCCCTGCATTGGCAGACAAACCAATATCTATTTTTTGATTATAGTAGAAGCTTTCCGCTAAAGCCTTTAATCGAATCGGATCAATCTCCGTTCCCAGCTTGGCAAAGGCAGAGTTACAGGAATCCGCAATGGCCGATTCCAAATCCACCTTTCCGTGAACCTCTCCGTTATAACAATGCACCACATAGGAGGAGTTCTCCGGGTCCACATATTCACCCTTGCAGGTATAACTAAAGCTCTGCCAATCCGCGGGATGCTCTCGAATATACTCCAACGCCATCAAAAGCTTAAAGGTTGAGCCGGGAGGATAAAGTCCCTGGGTAGCCCTGTTCAGAAGATTTCCGTCTTTGTTGTCGGAGGAAGTTAAGGCCTCCCAGTTGTTTTGGATATCCTCTTCTGTAAAGGAAGGTGCGGAAACCATCGCCAGAATTCTTCCGGTCTTGGGATTCATACAAACAATGCTTCCCTTCTTATCCTTTAGTAAAGAATAGGCAAGAGACTGCAAAGAGGAATTCAAGCTAAGCACCACTGAATCTCCCGGATTCTTGATTTCCTCTGCCTGATTAATGATTTTTTGTAAGGGGTTAATACTGGAACGGCTCAGATAAAAGTTCGCCATGGACTCCACCCCGGTTTTCCCCTTACTGCTATAGCCGATAGGATGGGAAAAGGCAATTCCCTCCGGATATACTCTTTTCTCTCCGCCATCCCCGTTTTCCGTTTTCGCCAAAATCTTTCCGTCAGAAGATAAAATACTGCCTCTGATAACCTTGGAAGAAAGATAATCAATTCTGGCATTGTAGGGGCTGGAAATCTGATTCGGAGCCAAGACCAGCATAAAATAACAAAAATATACAATCATGGAAAAGAAAAGCAGGACAAAGAAATAGGTAATTCCCTTCATCTCCCTGTTGCTTGGCTTTCTTCTGGAATTATTATACTTTTTCATAATTTACCCTTCTTCCGGAATTTCTCAGCTTATTCATAAATGGCTCTTCTCCTCTTTCCCTTCGGTGCCTGCTGTTCTTCTTCCTCTTCATCCATGGCATCTTCCTTTCCTTGGATAACAAAGAGAGATTGGAAGATGGCAAAAAGAATACAACTGGAAATCATACTGGAACCGCCATAGCTGACAAAGGGCAAAGTCACTCCCGTGGAGGGGATAAATTTTATGGCTCCACCGATGGTTAAAAAGACCTGCATCACATAAATCACACTCAGTCCGATACAGATGAGTTTATAAAAAAGGCTTTCCATATCCATTCCCATCATCATCATTTGCATAAAACAGGAAAGACAGACGAGAATCAGGCAAATCGCTACAATTCCTCCCATCTCTTCGGACAAAGCAGAGAAAATAAAATCATTTTCCACGATGGGAATTTTGTTAGGCAATCCTTGAAAAAGACCAAGTCCCAAAAATCCCCCCGTACCGATGGCAAAGAGAGACTGGGTAATCTGATATCCCTTCCCCGCAATATCCTTCCAAGGATCCAAAAAGGCAAATACTCTGGTACGCACATGAGAAAAAAGATGGTAGGACACAAAGCCTGCCAATGCAGATAGACCAAAGCCTAAGGCAAGATACAAAAATTGACTGCTGGCCACATAAAGCATAAACAAAAAGGCCATAAATAGGATTAGAGCAGAGCCTAAGTCCTTACACAGCACCAACACAATGCCGTGGAGCATAGCCACTATTGCCGCCTTGTATATCCCCCTTTGATTTTGTTCCTCCGATAAAAATCCCGCAACGGAGAAGACAAAGCTGATTTTAACAAATTCGGAAGCCTGGAAGGAAAAGCCGAAGAAATTCAAACTCATCTTGGCACCAAAGCTTACCCGTCCTACAATCAGGACCAAGGAAAGCAGGAAAATCCCCAGTACCGCAAAGGCAATTCTTCCCTTTTGAAAATCCCAGATTTTATCGATGAAATAGGGAATAAGCAGGGCCAGAAGACTGGCTGCCACGGAAATGGCAAACTGCTTCATGGCCTTATCCGTATTTAATCTTTCCAGCATAATCCACCCTAAGGCCAAAAGAAGACACTGGTTATACAAGAGCGTCTCGCTAAAGGTAGGATAGATTTTCTTCCAAAGGAAGGGATAAAGCACAAGAAAACACAGCTCCGCCCCATACATCATCAGATAAAAGAAGTCCTTTGTATGGAAGAAAAGAACCCCATGACAAAGAAAATGTAAAAACAATAATATCTGGTATAGAAACTTTGCCAGTCTTCTTTTTCCATCCCCATAATCCAGGGACAGGTTTCGAAACAGACTGTAACAATACAGCAGCATCAATACCATACATACAATCTTTGTAAATGTACTAAAAAGACTACCCATCTTTTCTCCCCTACTCTATTCCTTTATGAAAATGTCCTCTGGTAAACTGCTTTAAAGGCCTTCCCTGAAAAAGATCCAGGATTTCCTTTTCCGATTCCACCGTAAAATCAAAGCGAAAAGAAGAAGCCCCAAGCCTTTCCACTTCCTTTTCCAGCCCCAGCAAGGATAAAACATCACTGTTATAGATTTGATTATAGCAGTATTTGCAATAGAGGCGAACCGGCATACTTTTATTCTGCCTATCCTGTAAAGACACCACATTGTTCCCTCTGGTACAGCCATTTCTGGTTTTTTCTATACAGTTGGCACTGACCATCATAGGCAGGTGCCCGTAGCAAAGAAGCTCCGTGGAGATTCCTCTGCTTCTTGCCCAATCCGAAAAGGCCATATCCTCCTGAAAACGAAACTCAATGGGAAAGCACATTTCTTTTGCTCCCAAGGATTCCCATACCTCCATGGCAGCCTGATTATAGCTATAGAGGGTATAGTCAAAGCAGGTTAAAAACTTCCTATCCGGAAAATCCTGCAACATTGCCACCTGATCCAGGGTGCGAAGAAGAAAATGACTGAAGCCCTCTTCATTTTTCGCCTCTTCCATCCAATCCTTCGGGCTTCTTCCCCTGTCTTCCCTTCTTTGGATTCTTCGAAAACGAAGACCTGACCATTTTCCGCTGCTCTGAATCTCCCCGCGATATTTCAGGAGCTCTTCCTCGGAAAAGGCTCCCTCATCCAGATAAATTCCTTTGATAAAAGGGAATTGAAGCACCGCTTTAAGCTGTTCTCCTCTTTCTATGGAAACCCTAATTTCCCCTAAGTCTTTGATTCCGTCTATACTGCCCAAGAATAGCCTCCCTCATTTTCTCTACACCGTCTCTCCTTAATTGATTCAGGAAAGACAGGGGATAGAAAATATCTTCCTCCCCAAGAATCGA
The DNA here is from genome assembly GCF_057249185.1 of Oribacterium sp. NCBI lineage: Bacteria > Bacillati > Bacillota > Clostridia > Lachnospirales > Lachnospiraceae > Oribacterium > Oribacterium sp. Next base: position 4,540 of record NZ_DBHIGR010000019.1, on the reverse strand, counting down.
AAGTTCTTCCAGGGAAAATTCCGTATTCCCCATCTTCTTCATTTGTTTTGTAATCTGTTCTCTAGAAAGCACCTTTTCCTTGGCCTTTTCTACAGGCTGGCTTCCTTCTACGGAAACGGAAAGTCCATTTTCTCCCTCTAAGCTAAAATAGGGAACTTCGTCATAGGACAAATGCAAGCTTCCCTTCAAAGGAATCTTTCTTTCCCTCTCTTCCATTTCCTGCTTGAGTTTGGAAAGCACTTCTTCCTTTTCTTTTCGGAAAGGCTTTTCTCCGAAGGCAATCATGTCCTCTCCGTTATGTTGTTCTAAATAAGAGCTGTAGCCTCCTCTGTCATAAACCTCTTTTAAGAGGGCTATATCTTCCTCTGAGACCTTATAGGAACTCCCCTGAAGAGCCAAGTCCAGATATTTTCTGTAAATGGAGACCACTGTCCCTGTATATAGGGCGGACTTCATTCTACCCTCTATCTTTAAAGAATAAGCTCCTGCCTCCAGAAGCTCTTTAAGAAGATCCAGGGTAAACATATCCTTCATACTCAGATAGTTTCCCTTTTTCCCCTTACTGCTATAGCACAGTCTACAGGTTCCGGCGCATCTTCCCCGGTTTCCGGATCGTCCCCCCAGAAGAGAAGACATAAAACAAGCTCCGGAGTAGCTATAGCACATGGAACCATGAATAAAGACCTCTAACTCTAAGGGGGAAGCCTTGGCAATATCGGAAATATCCTCCAAATTGCATTCCCTGGAAAGTACAACCCTTTCCATGCCCAAGTTTTCCATTAAGCCCACAGCTTCTTTGGTGTGTACCGTCATCTGGGTGCTGGCATGTAGAGGAAGATCCGGATAGGCCTTAGCCAACATTTTCCCAATTCCCAGATCCTGAATAATTACCCCGTCCAAACCTGCTTCATAATAGGGATCCATATAACTATATAAGTCTTTTCTTTCACTCTCCTTAAAGAGAGTGTTTAAGGTCATATATATTTTTTTATTGTAAAGATGACAAAAATGAATGGCCTCCAAAAGCTCATCCTCTTCCGATAAGGAAGACTTGGCAAAGGCTCTTGCGGAATATTTTTGTCCTCCCATATAGATAGCATCCGCTCCGGCAAAAACAGCCACCTTGCATACTTCCAAGGAGGCTGCCGGGGCCAAAAGCTCTGCTTTATAAGGCTCTTTTTCTTTTAAATTTTCTTTGTTTTGGATTGGCATCCTTACTTACTCCATCCTTAGCTATAGCCAAATTCGGAAGAAACGGCTTCTCTTTAAACCCTAATTCCATATAGGGGATTATTCCTCTTTATTGCCTCCCTGATGAGATGACTTTTCATGAGAATTCTTTTCTTTCGCTTCCTTCTTTTCCAAAGCCAGAAGCTTCTTCTGGGTACTTTCCAATTCCTGTAACACCCCATCCAGCTTTAACTTGGTCTTTACCAAGTCGTGCTTATAGGAGTAGCTCTCACTTTTTTCCTGATCCAAAAGCTCCTGCATCTCCTCCACTTTCTTTCTTTCCTGAAAAAGCTCATCACAAATATTAATCTGAAGCAGAAGGGATCGAACCGATTCCTCCAGCTTATTATAATTCCACATTTCCTTACGAATGCTTTCAATTTTATGGTTCAAATAATCTGCCACATCATGAAGGTAAGACTCGGAATTCTCCCCACTTAGGACATAAATCTTTCCGTCAATAATGACTTGAATTGTCTTTTTATCTGCCATGTTCTCCACCTTTTCCTATGCTTCACTCAGTCCTAAATGTTGATACGCGTGTTTTGTTGCAATCCTCCCCCTGGGGGTTCTGTCTATCAGACCTTGTAAAATCAAATAGGGTTCTATCATATCCTCTAAGGTTCCCCGGTCTTCTCCCAGACTGGTGGCTAAAGTCTCCACCCCCACCGGTCCTCCGGAAAATTTCTCAATCAAGTTCCAAAGATACTGTCTGTCATAGGTATCCAAGCCTAAGGTATCCACATCCAGTAAGTCCAAGGCATCCTCTGCCACCTCCTTGTGAATAACACCATTATACTTGATTTCCGCAAAATCTCGTACCCTCTTTAGCAAACGATTGGCAAGCCTTGGGGTACCTCTGGAACGCAGGGCAATGCTTTTTGCTCCGCCTTTATCAATAGAAATGGAAAGTACCTTGGCACTTCGAAGGACGATCTCCTCCAACTCCTCTTCTTTATAAAACTCCAGCTTTCCGATAATCCCGAAACGATCCCGAAGAGGGGCGGAAAGAAGTCCTGCTCTGGTAGTCGCTCCCACTAAGGTAAAACGGGGTAAGTCCAGACGAATGGAACGGGTGCTACTTTCCTTCCCCAGCAGTACATCTATAGCAAAATCCTCCATAGCAGGGTAAAGCACTTCCTCCACCTGTCGATTCAGTCTATGGATTTCATCCACAAAGAGTACATCGCCTTCGGAAAGGTTATTGAGAATCGCCGCAATTTCTCCCGGTTTTTCTATAGCCGGTCCGGAGGTAATCTTACAGTGAACCCCCAATTCATTGGCAATAATATTGGAAATCGTAGTCTTTCCTAATCCCGGAGGGCCGTAAAAAAGGCAGTGATCCAGACTTTGCTTTCTTTTCTTAGCCGCTTCAATATAGATAGACAGGGTTTCCTTTAACTTTTCCTGTCCGATATAATCTTTCAAAAATTGAGGTCGAATCTTAGGATCAAAAGATAAATCCTCCTTACTCTCCTCTGTTTGTATCAGTTTTCTTTCCATAAAAATCCCTTACAACGCAAACTGTTTCAGGCTAAGCCGTAGCAAATCTTCGGCGGACTTTTCCTCATAATTCGGAATCTTTGTAATCCATCTTTTTGCTTCTATTGCCGAATATCCCAAGGAGACCAAGGCTTCCACCGCTTCCTCCACCGCTACGGAAGCAGTAGTCGTCACAACAGCTTCTTCTCCGGAAAATGTAATCTCTTCCTTAGGCACCTTATCCCGGAGCTCCACAATCAATCTTTCTGCAGACTTCTTCCCAAGTCCCGGAGCCTTCTGAATCTTCTTACTGTCATTACTGATAATCGCAAGAATCAACTCCTCCCTACTCATACAGGATAAAATCCCCAGGGCAGTCTTAGGGCCAATGCCGGAAACGGAAAGTAATTTGATGAAAAAATCCCTATCCCTTTCCTCCCAAAAGCCGAAAAGCTCCTGACTATCCTCTCGAACCGAAAAGTAGGTATGAAGAAGAATTTCCTCTCCCGTCTTAGGTGCTTTATCAAAAACAGAAGCAGGAATGCGAACCCCATATCCCAGTCCTCCTGCTTCTATTACCAACATATCCTCTTTTACTTCCCGTAAAATGCCATGTATAAATCGAATCATAATCTCTCCAATCCGCAATAGTCTAGCATAGATGCTTGATTTTCTCAATGGAGGGAAGAAAATTGCTTGGCTTTGCCATGGCTTTAAGCACTTGAAAGCAAATAGATGCAGTATGCTTATCCGGGTTAAATTGAGAACATAATTGCTGATAGGGATGAATATAATTCCTATATTCTCTTACTACATGGCTAAATTTCTTTATAACTTCTTTGATTATATCTAATTCATATGCTGAATTAATAAAATCGCTGAGTGTCCATTCATTGAATTTTTTTACTATTATACTGTTTTTATTCATAGGAGCAGATTTACTTTTATTAAATTTATCGGGATGCTTCTGTGCCATTCCTAACAAAATCCCCTCCATAACGCTCCCAATCAAAATAATAGATAAAAGCGAATTTCCAATTGAAATATTACGCGTAATCTCTACTATCCTGTTACTTAAAATTTCAGTAATAGAAGATTCCAAACCAATTTTTTCAACTGAAACATCAAATTTAGTATTCAAAAATTCATTTTCAGATATTTCTATTTTCTTTTCTTGCTTTTCTATAATTATTTTATCTAGCTTTTTAAAAGTAATGTCTCCATCATCTCTTATGACTTCCCATTTATCAAACGCTAAATATTGATTAAATTCTGCAATAAGCTTATCCAAGTATCCTATTCTACCTATGTAATTATTTACTGCAAAAATAGATTTTATACATTCATCTAATTTAGCTGATCCGTTAATCTTGTTCAATTGTTCATCCGTAAAAAAACATCTCGACGGAAAACCTTTACCATAAAAATTATTAAGGCCAAGTTCATTAAAAAAAGCGACTAGCATAGGGCCTGATTTATAATCATCTGTACTATCTCCATTTATAATATTTCTTAGTTTTTCTAATGTCTTTTTACATAAATACAAAACTTATCACGCTCCTTATATGCCAGTCTAGCAGCTATTGTATAAAGTCTAAATTTAGTATATAAATCGCACTCAACGAACAAATGCTTCTTGTTCAACAGTTTCTTAACAATCTAGTTTACACAAAATCCTTTACCATCTCTTCTATTTTTGTCTTACTTTAAAGAAAATCTCTTCAATAATAACACTAAGTGTCATACAAAGGCCACATACTGCCCCCATATGAATTCCTATTGATTTACCAAAATACTCTGTTCCGGACTTTGTAAGTTCATAGATAGG
>NZ_DBHIGR010000018.1:0-20432 GCF_057249185.1 Oribacterium sp. | reverse complement strand
CAGAATCCGGCAGGGCATAGCGGAGGGTTTTCTCATCATCGTCATAATAAAAACGAATATTTAACTGCTTTACCACAAAGCCATAGGGGAGATAGACCTCTCCATCCTGCATTCTTCCCAGAGTCAGTACGGAATCTTCCACCTGCTTTTCATGGTTTAAATACAGCGCCACATTGTCTCCTGATACAGAAAAATAGCTGTTTAAATCCGCTCTGGCCTTAGTGGGCATATACTTCTTCACATAGTAAAAAAGACCTGCCCCCGCAAAAAGCAAAATGAAGCAAAAAAAGATCAGAAAAAAAGGAAGGAGACTCTTTCCCCCACTCTTTCCCCTTTTTCTGCTCTGTCTTTCTCTTTGTTCTTCCATTCCTTACCCCTTCTATACTTTCATCAGCACGGTTCATTATTCCAAAGAAACTATTTTATTATACAAAAATCCCCCCTTTTCCCCATTAAGAAAAGGAGGCATTTTCCTTAATTCTTCTCTTCCAAACGTGCCAGTTTCTCAGCCTGATCTTCAGTAATCAACGGGTCAATTAAGAGATCCAGATCTCCGGAAAGCACCGCATCAATATTGTAAAGAGTAAGCTTGATTCTATGATCCGTTACTCTTCCCTGAGGGAAGTTGTAGGTACGAATCTTCTCGGAGCGGTCTCCCGTTCCTAACTGAGAACGCTTCTCCGCCGCATTTTCCGACTGCTGCTTTTCCAACTCGATTTCATAAAGTCTTGCTCTCAGAAGTCGCATAGCCTTCTCTCTGTTTTGTACCTGAGAACGCTCCTCCTGACACTCTGCCACAAGACCGGTAGGCTCATGAATCAGTCGAACCGCAGAAGAAGTCTTATTGATATGCTGTCCACCGGCTCCGGAGGAACGGAAAACTTCCATGCGCACATCTGCAGGGTTAATCTCCACCTGCACATCCTCTACCTCCGGCATAACCGCCACCGTTGCGGTGGAGGTATGGATTCTTCCCCCACTTTCCGTCTCCGGTACACGCTGTACTCTGTGTACCCCGGACTCATACTTTAGGCGGGAGTAAGCGCCGTGACCGTCTACGATAAAGACCACTTCCTTTAAGCCCCCAAGGCCCGTTTCATTAAAGGAAACCAACTCCGTCTTCCAACCTCTTTTTTCCGCATAGCTGGTGTACATTCTATAAAGAGAGCCGGCAAATAAGGCCGCTTCCTCTCCTCCCGCTCCACCGCGGATTTCCATTACGATGTTCTTGTCGTCATTTTCATCCTTAGGTAAGAGGAGAAGCTGAATCTCCTTGGTAAGTCTCTCCTGGTCTTCCTTGGCCTGTTGCAACTCTTCCTTGGCCATCTCCAGAATTTCCTTATCCTTTTCATTGTCCAAAAGGGAAAGAGCCTCCTCTTCACTTTGCTCCGCCTTTCGGAAAGCCAAATAAGCCTTGTAAATCGGCTCCAGACTGGTCTGCTCTAAAATCAACTTTTTATACTGACTAATGTCGGAAACCACCTCCGGAATCGTCAGATTATGCATAATTTCTTCGTAATGCTTTTTTACTTCTTCTAAATTTTCAAACATCCTTTACTCCTTGTAATGGAATTTTCTAAAAATGGGATTCTTTAAATAGCATACACTTCTAAAGGATTTTCCCTCCTTAGAATATGCACTCGCAAAGGGAACTATAAAGCAAAAAGCCTCCCCCTGTCAAATGGGATTTCCCCTTGACTCTATGCTACATTTTCGTATAGTGATAAGGAAAAATAAAATCGTTAAAAAGGAGGAAACTATGAAGGTTCAAATCGTTGGCAGCCATCTTTGTCCGGGATGCAGAGAAATTCTGGAAGAAATGAAGAAAAAAAACGTAGAAGTGGATTTTGTTAATATTCTGGAGGACTTCCCCTCTCTGAAATATTATCTGATGTTACGGGAGCAGGAGGACTGCTACGCAGAGATTCGGAAGCAGGCTCTTCAGTCTGATTATCCGGAAAATGGCAGACTGGGCATTCCCTGCATGATTCTTCCGGATGGAAGAAAGTTCTTGGATATGGATGAGGCTATCGCGGCTTTAGAATCTTAACTTGAAAAAGGGCTAAAAAATCAAATAGCTTCGTTATGCAGTATAGGTCTGAAGTGGGGCACGCTCTCGCTAGCCTCGCCTCGAAGCGGATACTAAGCGAAAAACTGCGCTTTTCTTGTTTTTCGCAAGTACCGTCGGGCTCAGACTACCCCTTTTTCAGACCTATACTGCATAACAAATATTTACGATTATAATTTTTTTAGCCCTTTTTCTTCTTTACCGCTTCGCAAATCCTCTTTAGTCCTTCCTCCACGATACTTCTGGGGCAGGCTAAATTCAGGCGAATAAATCCATCGGAATGTTGGACAAACATATTGCCTCCCTCTAAAAGAACGCCGGCTTCATACGCAAAGAAGCGGGGAAGCTCTTCCTCCTTCGAAAAGTAGGCGCTTAGGTCTACCCAAGCCAAATAAGTCGCTTCTGAAATCTGCATTTTCGCCTTCTCTAAATGCTCTTCCAGATAGGACTTCGTAAAGGCAAAGTTGTCATCCAGGTATTCCTGTAATTCTCTTAGCCAGGGCTCTCCCTTTTCATAGGCTGCCTGGGCTGCGGCAATACTCAGAGGATTGTCAAAATTATAATGCTTATTGTTCCAAAGCATTCTCAGTCTTTCTTCCCGAATCAAAATATTGGAAATCATGAGTCCTGCCATATTAAAAGTCTTGCTGGGCGCCATGCAGGTCACCAATTTCTTATATTCCGGCATGATCTTTCCCAAGGGGATATGTTTTTGATTTTTCCGAAGCAAATCGCAGTGAATCTCATCGGAAATCACATACAAATCATTTTCTTGAATGATTTTAGCCAGCTTCTCCAATTCCTCTTCTCTCCATACCCGACCTGTAGGGTTATGGGGATTACAGAAAATAAAAAGCTTCGCCTCCTTGGCTTTCTTTGCAAAGTCTTCATAATCTATGCGGTAAATTCCATTTTCATTGATTAAATCCGAACAAAGCACTTCTCTTCCGCTTGCCTTTGCCGCATATTGAAAAAAAGCATAGGAGGGGGTAAAAAAGAGTACCTTCTCTCCCTCTTTACAAATGTGCTCTACCAGCTCATATAAAGCCGGAATAATGCCGTTGGACATCACCAGATCTTCCCTTGGAAAGCTGAATCCGTATCTTCTTTGACACCAGGAAAGGAAGGCTTCATAGTAGTCCGGTTCAAAAACTCTGGTATAGCCGAAAATCCTTCTTTTCAGCCGTTCTTCTATTCCTTCGATAACCACATCCGGCGTAGCAAATTCCATATCCGCCACCCACATACGGATAAATTCCTCATCCTTATAGGGAAAGCTCATACTTCCATCATCATGGAAAATATACTGGCGAAAGCCGTCCGTATTCAGAGCATTGGTATGCCGTCTGTCAATGATTTCATCAAAATTGTACATGATTTGCCTCTTTGATCCATTTCTCTGCCATAGGCTTGAATGCCAATATCCCAAGCAATTTCATACTGCACTTCTTGTATTGCTAACCCGGCAAATTATCCGGACTTACATTCTCCCCTTTTCCACCTGTTCCTTGGCTAAAACCGCAGCTCCAAGGGCTCCAGCGTAGCGGGCATTTTTATGGGAATGAATGGGCTTTCCGATTTTCTCCGATAAAATTTCCTGAAAATAGGCCGCTTCACAGAGCCCTCCGGTCAGATAGACCTCCGGGCTTTGGTCTCTGAGTCTTCCCAACATTTGCACAACCTTTCCTGCAACGGATTGCAGGATGCCGTAAGCAATGTTGGCTCGTTCAATTCCCTGTCCCACTAAGGAAATTACCTCGGATTCCGCAAAAACCGTACACATAGAGCTGATTTTTACTTCTTCGGTATGCTCCTTGGCAAGGGAATTCAATTCCTCCATGGAAATGTTTAAGCGGTTTGCCATAACCTCCAAAAACTTCCCTGTTCCCGCAGAGCATTTGTCATTCATAAAAAACTCTTCCACGGTTCTTCCCTTACAGGTAATTACCTTGGTATCCTGACCGCCCACATCAATCACATTCATGGCTTCATTACCAAAAAGAGCCATGGCCCCTTTGGCATGGCAAGTGATTTCCGTCATGGTTTTTCCTGCAAAAGCCACTGCATTTCTGCCGTAGCCTGTGGCGATACAGGCATAGTGCTCTTCATCCATTGGCTCTTCCAATCGTTCTCCAATGGACTTTAAGGCTTCAAAGCTACTCCAGCCGGTGGGCACGGAAAAGGCTTGAAGAATCTCCCCTTTTCCGTCTAAAACCACCGCCTTTCCCGCTGTGGAGCCTATATCAATTCCTAAATATTTTCTCTCCATCTTCCCTTTCCTATACTAAATCCAAAAAGGAATTACAGCATCTCGATAAATGCTGCCACACGGGTATTTAACTGTCCCACATCAGACTGAGAGTAGTCAGTTTCTACATTCAAGTAAGGAATACCCTTTTCTTCATTTACAAAGCGACGAATCTTGTTGGTCTCAATAGCATAGGTATGGCAGGCCTGCAAGGTCATATCCAAAACGCCATCAGCATGATATTCCGTAATCATCTCATCCAGGCTCTTAAAACGATTGTGGTTTGGTGTCATAACAGAACAGCCGATTGCCAAGTATCTTCTGGAAATTGCCTCATAGATATCTTCAGCATTTTCATCCACCTGAATGCCGATAGCTTTTTCTCCTGTGCAATTCTCATAGCCTACAACCACACCGCCATTTTCCTCAACGGCACGAATCACCTTCTCTGTTGCTCCTCCAATAGGACAGCCGGTAATTAAGATACGTGGGCGCTTCTCAAAATGCTTTCCTGCCTTATATTCCTCTTCGGTCTTCTGCTTCAGGGCAATCACTTCCTCAGCCAATGCCGCTCTGTCAAACTTAAAGGTGGAGCCGTAAAGCACCTTGAATACATCATAGCCGGAAATCGGTGTGGGGTCATACTTCATTAAGCCGTAGAAATCCTTTAATGCCTGATTTGCCCGGTTATTGACTCTGGTAGCTTCTCTTACCATCTCATCGGTAATTTCCACCTGGAACTTCTCGGAAAGATAATCCTTTAAGCGGATAATCTCGTTACGATAAAGCTGAACCGCCGCCTCTGTCTGCTCATGGGGCAGGCGAAGGAAGAAAACATCCTTGAACTCACTCATCAGTTCATACATTTTCTTCTTTCCGTCACAGGTACTTTCTCCCACAACCACATCGGAAAAATAAAAGAAGGGACACTTATCGGTTTTTGCAAATCCGTAACTGGACTTAATCAAAGGACAAAGATTCTTGGGAAGATCCTTCTCCGCCTCTGCAATGGTTTCATCGGAAGTGGAGCAAAGAGACACACTGGCTGCTCCTGCCGCCATGGCGATTTCCTTCGGAAAATAAGTACAATAGGATCCCACAATTGGCTTTCCCTGATCCTTCCATTCCTTTACCATTAAGAAGGACTTCTTTCTCTGCTCCGCAAAGCTCTCAAAAATCTCCGGTAATTCCTGTACAAGTTGCATGTTTAGCTCCTTTCCAAATAGACGCAAGTAAAATATATTGTGCTACAGCTCCTCTTCCCTCCTGACAAAGGAGAGAAACTGTTGTAACCTTTCCTGTTTGGTATCGGAAAAAAACTCCTCCGGCGGGGCATCCACCTGAATCTTTCCTTCTTCCATAAATAAAATCCGGTTGGCCACCTGTCTGGCAAAGGAAATTTCATGGGTGACGATAATCATGGTACGCCCTTCCTTCGCTACTTCCTGTATGGTGGCTAAAACTTCTTTTACCCACTCAGGATCCAAGGCGGAGGTGGGTTCGTCAAATAAAATCACCTCCGGATTCACCGCCAATGCCCTGGCAATTCCTACTCTTTGCTGCTGTCCCCCGGACAGCTTGGACGGATAGAAGTCCATTCTATCCCCCATCCCTACTTGCTCTAAAAGTCGCTTGGAAATTTCTTCCGCCTCAGCTTTGGGCATCTTTTGCACCTTCGTTAAGGCTTCCATAACATTTTCCAAGGCAGTTTTATTCTTGAAAAGGTTGAACTGCTGAAAAACCATGGAAGATTTCCGCCGTAAAGCGTATACCTCTTCCTTTGTATGGGACTTTGCATCCACCGTACATTCTCCGATGCGAATCTTTCCTTCGCTTGGTACTGTAAGGTAATTTAAGCAACGAAGCAGGGTGGACTTTCCCGTTCCTGAGGGACCAATGATGGCTACAATATCCCCTTTATGAATCTCTAAGGAAATATCCTTTAAAACCTCTGTGCCTCCCGGAAAGCTTTTGGACAAATGTTCGATTTCTATAAGTACTTCTTTCTCCACGGATTGTCCTCCCTACTGCTATACATATGCTCTATAGGCTCTACAAACTGCTTGTTGCATGCTATTCTGCTTTAACTCTTTTATTACTTTGCTCTTTTGATACTTTGCTCTTTTGATACCTTGCTCTTTTACTTATTGCTTACTCCACAGTAAATCCAAGCTCGCTGTAAGGAATGATATTCTTTGTCATGTCGGAATACATATATTTCTCTACAATCTTCGCCACGGTTCCATCCTCCAGCATCTCGGAAAGAACCACATTTACCTCATTTCTTAAAGCCTTGCCCTCATCAGTCTTGGCAAAGTAGTAAGCAACATCGTTGGCATAAAGACGCTCATCCAAGAAACGAAGCTTATTGTTGCTGGCATTTTCCCACTTATAGACTGCGGAGTCCGTAGAAGCGAAGGCATCCAGTCTGCCTAAAAGAACATCCTGATAACCTGCGGAGCCATTCTCTCCTTCATACAGAGTTACGGTAAAGCCCTTTTCCTGTCCCATTCTTTCAATGGTCTGCTGAGCTGCCTGTCCGTTTAATACGCCAACCTTCTTATCCTTCAAATCATCAAAGGTCTTAATGGCACTGTCTTCCTTAACCACTACGCACTGTGCATCTCCGTAGTAAGGTACGGAAACCAAATACTTCTGCACTCTGTCAGCATTTACCGCATAGCAGTTTGCAGCCACATCCGCTCTCTTCGCATCCACCTGTCCGAAGGTTGCTCCGGAGCCGGTAGCCTGCATGACGTCAATGGTCCAACCGGTTCTGTTACCAATTTCTTTCCAGATTTCCGCATCAATACCGGTCCAGTTGCCCTTATCGTCAATTAAGCTGTAGGGCTCTCCTCCACCGCTGGTCGCCACATGGACGGTTCTTCCCTTGGTGATTTCCACCTTGGCACTGTCACTGCCTGCCTTCTCTGTAGCTTTCTCACTTTCTCCCGTCTTCTCCCCGGCTTTCTCGGAAGCCGCCTCCGTAGCCTTCTCACTTGCCTTCTCTGTTCCTGCCGCAGTTGTTGCGGTCTTCGCTCCTCCGCAGGCATTCAGTGCCAATGCAGCCAAAGCCAAGACAATCCATAAATTCTTTTTCTTCATTTTTCTTCCTCCCTATACAATAGTTTCGCCTTTTAGGCGATAGCCAAGTTTTCTTTGATTTTCTAGTAAGCTTCCTTCAGTCGCTTTTCCACTATCTTCCGGAAAAAATCAAAGAAACTGATTACAACCCAGTACACCAGCATTACCGCCCCGTAGACTTCAAAGTATCGGTAGCTCTGAGAGCCCTCCGTTCTGGCTGCCCCCATAATATCTGGAACCCCCAGCATAAAGGCCAGGGAACTGGATTTGATCAGATTGATAAAGTCATTAAAGAGGGGTGGTATAGCCACACGAATTGCCTGAGGCAAGACAATGCGGTATACCACCTGAAAGTGAGTCATCCCTAAAGACAGAGCCGCTTCTTTCTGTCCTTCTTCTACAGACATCAGGGCTCCTCGGATGCTTTCTGACATAAATGCTCCAACATTGACACTCAGCACGAAGGCCACAGCGGAAATCGGTGTCATATCTCTTACCAAGACACTGTAAACCGCCAAGCCGAAGTAAAAGAAATACAGCTGGGCAACAATGGGGGTTCCCCGCATAAAGGAAACCAAAAATTTACATAAGGGATTTAAAATCGGAACCTGATAATAAGAAATAACGGCAATCAAGATGCCTAAAATCAGGGAGAAAAATGTTGCGATTAAAGCGATTTCCAGGGTTACGGGAACCTTCATAAAAATCTTCGGAATTACAGAAAAAAAATAAGAAACATCAAACATTGCGCTATCCACTTTCCTCTATACAAGCCTTAAAATTCGCGGCAAAAAGAATATTTTTCTTTTCATAGGATAAACGAAAATGTATAGCATGACAAATTCTGAAAACTTATAATTCGCCATAATTATAGGAAATTTAAATATGTATTTGTATGATTTCCCTCATTGAAAAAGAGAGCCTATCGGCTCTCCTGAAGCTGATATCTCTCTTCTGTATACCTTTATCTGTCTGCCTCTTATGCTTCCTCCGCCAAAGACCTGATAGACTGGGCATATTCCGAGGGAGACATATCACATTCCTTTTTAAACTGTCGGGAAAAATAATGAATGGAGGAATAGCCCAGCTGGTCAGCAATCTGGGTAAAGTTTAGCTGTCCCTCTCGAATCATCCGCTTTGCGGTATCCACTTTCATTTTATGGAAGAGCTCCATCACCCCCATGTTTCCCACCTCCTGAAAGAGCTTTTGCAAATGGGAGCGTCCCAAAAGCATATCTCTGCAAATCTCTTCAATCGTCAGCTTATCCTGCAGTCTTCTTTCCAGATACTCCACCACACTGTTATAAAGCTCCCGTTTTCGATTTCCCTTTTCCACAAAATACTCCGTACTTCTCCCCGGCAAGGGCAAAGAAAAATATCTTCTGTACAGGGAAATCAAAAACTCCGCCAAATACTGCCGAATCAACTGTTGCCCGCCGAAGTTCTGCTCAGAAGAAAAAAGTAACTTCTTCTGGTACGGCTGATCCATTCTTCCGCTGAAAACATTGCTGCCTTCCTGAATGATTTTCGATAAAATCCGCTTTTCCTGCTCCGTAACCGAAAGACATTTTCTGCGAAAATGCCAAAGGGCAGGACTGTGACAGTAAAAGCTGATGACCACAAGGCTTGGGGCACTCTTTCCATTGGTTAAGACATTATGAAACTCATTGGGCTCATGGAATAAAATCTCTCCTTTTTTGAGCGGAATCTCCTTTTCCCCGGCAATAGCGATGATTTCTCCGGAATCCACGCAAACAAACTCCCAAAAAGGGTGCGCCTCTCCGGGAAAAGCAAAGTCTTTATGGTATTGAAAATAATGAAGAGAAACCAGTTCTTGAATCTCTATAGAATCCTGTAGATACACGCTTTCGTAATCCATTCTTACCTCCCCAAACTTGCCTTCCCCCCTAATGCCGTCTACCATCGCCATACTATTCGATTATACCAATTAAATCGCCAATCATGCAAATATATATTCCCATTTTTTATGCTTTTTGCACTAAAATACGGGATAGATTTAGAAAATATACAGAGGAGCAGCATTATGGGAAAAAGAACAGGACAATTAACTCTTCCCGGAGAAGAGAATTTTTTTGAAGAAACCAAGGAGCTGGTGGAGCGTTTGGGAGCGGATGCCATCAGAGACAGTGACGGCACCCATTTGGATCCAAAAAGCAAAACCCTGCCGGTTAAAATTTACAGCACCTATTTTGTAGCCAGAGGGCACAATGAATTTGCCAAAAAGCATCCGGAGGAGTGTCAGCAATTTTACCTGATGTCAAAGCCTCTAACCGCCTATTCCTCCCACTTGGAAATCCCCTATATGGAAGGCTTCTTTCCAAAGCAGGTAAGTCCGGACTTTGACCATGATCCGAAAAAATGGTGGGAGCTTATAGACCGTAGTACAGGGGAAGTGGTAGAGCCCTCCCTTTGGAGTTTAAAAACGGAAAAGACGGAGGAGGGAAATCAGTATCTCCTGATTCTGGAAAATGCTCTTCCCTTCCATCGTTATACCCTGAGCTTTTTGGCCTATGCCCTTTGGGACCCCACAGAACTTTATAACCACATTACCAACCAATGGGGAGATAAGCCCGGAGACATCCCTTTTGACATTCGGAAGCCCCACAGTAAGACCTTCGCTAAATCCTGTCTCAGCCAGTGGCTGGCAGAGCATCCGGATACGGATGTGGTGCGCTTCACCACATTTTTCTACCATTTTACCCTTCTCTTCAATCATGAAGAAAAGGAAAAATATGTGGACTGGTTTGGCTATGGAAACACCGTTTCCACAGATGCTTTAGAGGCCTTTGAAAAGGAGTACGGCTATGCTCTTCGGCCGGAGGATTTGGTGGACGAGGGATATTTCAACAGTACCTTCCGCATTCCCGGCAAGGCTTATCTGGATTACATGGATTTTATTCAACGCTTTGTTGCAAAGGAAGCCAAGGAGCTGGTGGAGCTTTGCCATAAAGAAGGTAGAGAAGCCATGATGTTCCTGGGAGATAACTGGATCGGTACAGAGCCCTATGGAAAATATTTTTCCTCCATCGGCTTAGACAGTGTGGTGGGAAGTGTGGGAGGAGGTGCTACGCTTCGTCTGATTTCCGACATTCCCGGAGTCCGTTATACCGAAGGGCGCTTCCTTCCCTACTTCTTCCCGGACAGCTTCTCCCCCGGTATGCATCCTGAAAAGGAAGCAATAGAAAACTGGATCAGCGCAAGAAGAGCCATTTTCAGAAGTCCCATTGACCGCATCGGTTACGGCGGATATTTAAGCCTGGCCTACAAATTCCCCGCCTTTTTGGACAGCATGGAAAAGGTGGCGGAGGAATTTAGAGAAATTCATCAGGAAGTAAAGGGGCAGAAGGCCTACAACAAATGTAAGGTGGCCATCCTGAATGCCTGGGGAAAAATTCGCTCCTGGCAGGCTTATATGGTGGCGCACGCCCTGTATTATCAGCAGATTTACAGCTATTTCGGTATATTGGAAGCCCTGTCCGGTATGGCGGTGGAGGTGGAATTCCTCTCCTTTACCGATCTTTTGGAAAATGGTATCCCAAAAGACATTGATGTCATCCTGAACGCAGGCGATGCAGGTACCTCCTGGTCCGGTGGAGAAATCTGGCAAAATGAAAGGCTTTGCACCATGATTCGGCAATTCGTCTATGAGGGTTGCGGCTTTATCGGTGTGGGAGAACCCTGTGCTACGCAGTATCAAGGCAGCTTCTTCCAGCTTTCCGATGTCCTCGGTGTAGAGAAGGAACTGGGCTTCAGCTTATCTACAGACAAGTATTTTAAAACCGAAAAAACCGCTCACTTCCTATTGGAAGACTTCTCCAAGGAAGAGCTTTCCTTTGGGGAAAGTAAGAAAAACATTTACGCAACGGACAAGGATACAGAGATTTTGGAATATAGCGACGGTTCTGTACACCTTTCTGCCCATACTTTCGGAAAGGGACGAGGCATCTATATGGCAGGACTTCCCTACTCTCCGAAAAATACCAGACTTCTTTTACGGGCTCTTTTATATAGCTGCGGTAAGGAAAATGAATACGCTCTCTACCAGGCCACAAACCCGAGCTGTGAAGTTCATGCCTATCCGGAAAAGGGACTGCTTGCAGTTTTAAACAATAGTCAAGAGCCTCAAGATACCGGCTATTATGACGGAAAGGGAAGGCTACAGGAAATCCATTTGGAAGCCGGGGAAATGCAGTGGCATAGGGCAGAAAAACTGTAAACTATATACGTAAAAGAATAACAAAAAATAAAGCAGAAAAGTACATAACATGATAAGCCGGGACAGCACGCAGCCAAAAGGACAAATGCTTTACACAATCGTATAAAGATTATTTAGGAAATTCTCCCTATACTTAGAAGAAAATAACAGATGTTTTTGTTTCTTCTATATAATTCATAAAAAATAAGAAGAAGCAGAACAAAAAGAGGAAATCCCCTATAGTAAGCAAGGGATTTTTCCGGAAAACGGAGGAAAAAATGAAAAGAAAATTATTGTATCCCATCGCCGTAATGGCATCCTTAGCCCTTGCGCTTACAGCATGCGGCGGCAGCCAAGCAAAGGAAAGTGCAAAAGATGAAAAGGGCGAAAGCAAGGCTGATGCAGGTAGTGAAGCTGCAAAGGCTGATGCTTCCGCACAGAGTGGAGACGGATTAGTATACTGGTCCATGTGGGAAGCTACAGAGCCACAGGGACAGGCTTTAAAGGAAGCGATTGACGCTTTCACCAAGGATACCGGCATTGCCGTAGATGTGCAGTTTAAGGGAAGAACCGGAATCCGTGAGGGATTACAGCCCGCACTTGATGCCGGAACCAACATTGACCTTTTCGATGAGGATATCGACCGTGTAAACAAGACCTGGTCTGCTTATCTTTTAGATTTAGAAGAATTGGCAAAGGCAAATGACTACGAGAAAACCGCAAATGCCGGCCTTATCGCGGCTTGTAGAGAAGTCGGCGGAGGAACTTTAAAGTCTATTCCTTACCAGCCAAATGTATTTGCTTTCTTCTACAATAAGGCAATCTTCGATGAAGCAGGCATTAAGGAAGTACCAAAGACCTGGGAAGAGCTGGATAAGGCTTGTGCTTTAATCAAGGAGAAGGGCTATGCGCCTATCACCAGTGATGACGCTTATATCTTAAGCAGCTTCGGATACCACCTGTCCAGAATCAACGGCTATGAGAAGGCCTCTCAGATTGTGAAGGACGGAAAATGGGATGATCCTTCCGTTCTTGCAGTAGCTAAGGCTTATGAAGACTTTGCTAAGAAGGGCTATTTCTCCGAGAGCATTGCTTCCAATGTTTGGCCGGCAGGGCAGAACCAGGAATTGGCTGCAGGAACTGCCGCAATCTACTTAAACGGTTCTTGGCTTCCAAACGAAGTGAAAGACATTGCCGGCGACAACTTCCAGTGGGGATGCTTTAGCTATCCTGCAGTAGAAAATGGAGTAGATGGCGTTGAAGCGGCAAACTTCGGAGCACAGGTATTGGCAATCAACAAGAATTCCAAGCATGCTGAAGATGCATTCAAGTTAATCACCTACTTCACCAAGGGTAAGTACGACCAGAAGCTTTCCGAGATGTCTTTGGGAATTCCTGCAGACAGCGACAATAAGGAATGGCCTGAGATTTTATCCTCTGTAAAGCCTGTTATGGAGAGCTTAAAGACTCGTTATCCATGGGCAGCTTCCGCAGAAGATAATGCGGATATGACTCCGATCTTAAAGGAGAACTTCACAAAGCTTTGCGGTGGCAGCATCACTGCTGAAGAGTTTGTAAAGAATTTACAGAAGTAATGAAATAGTAAAACGACATTTGACGCTGTGAAAAAAGGAAATCAGGGCCCTCCTCTAATCCGGGGAGGGAAATGCCCTAAAACTTCTTTTTTCACAGCCAATTTTTTAGGAGGCTACAGTGAAAAAGAATTCTGCTATACTATTTGCCTTTGTCAGTCCTGCGGCAATTCTCTTTCTTTTGGTGTTTCTTTATCCCATCCTGAGAACCTTGTGTATGAGTTTCTTTAAGATCGACGGGGTAACGGATACCTTTTCAAAATGGCAATTTGTGGGATTGGAAAACTATCAAAAGCTATTAAGCACCACCCTTTTCCGGATTTCTATGGGAAATCTCTTCCGGATTTGGGCTTTGGGGGGAATCCTGGTGCTCAGCCTTTCCCTTCTTTTTGCTGTAATTATAACCTCCGGCATTCGTGGCAAAAGCTTTTTCCGTGCCATGATTTATCTTCCCAATATTGTTTCTGCGGTAGCCTTAGCCACCATGTGGCTCCAGTATGTTTACAGTCCAAAATTCGGCTTACTGAAGAGCTTTTTCACCATGCTTCATCTGGATAAACTGGCCAAAATCCAGTGGCTCAGCAATGACCATAAGTTTATGGCTCTTTTGATTGCCTATTGCTTCGGTATGGTGGGCTATCATATGCTGATTTTTGCCAGCGGTATCGAGAGAATCAGCGGAGACTACTTTGAAGCTGCCACCTTAGACGGCGCCAATAGACTCCAGCAATTCCGACACATTACCCTTCCTCTTTTAAAGGGAATGTTCCATACCAATATCACCATGTGGTCTGTCAGCAGCGTAGGCTTCTTCGTCTGGTCCCAGCTTTTCTCCACGGTAACGGCGGACACCCAGACCATTACTCCTATGGTCTATATGTATATGCAGATTTTCGGAGCGGGAAACAGTGTTACGGAGCGAAATGCGGGAATCGGAGCCGCAGTAGGGGTTTGCTTAAGCCTTTGCGTAGTCCTAATCTTCCAGCTTTGTAACCGCCTTTTCCGGGACAAGGATTTGGAGTTCTAGATTTGCTGAAAATACTATCGCTAAGATTCTAAAGTATTTTCCGTTATAAAAAATCTTATTCCTAAATCCAGGATGTCCAAATCATTTTTTCAAAAGTCCGTAAAGCTTGTCTGTATAAAAGATAGAATAGGAACGTAAACAAGAAGGAGAAACAGTATGTCATTCTTTTCCAAAGAAAAAACTTATAGAGAACCCATACGCTGGCAGAAAGAGCTGCGTTTAGCCCCTGCTTATCTGCTGCTTTTGATTTGGATTTTCTTCACCGTGATTTTGCTGGGCTGGGTGGTTTTGGCCAGCTTTTCCACCACCAAGGAAATCTTTGCCAATAAATTGCTTGCCTCCGGTTTTCACTGGGAGAATTATGAAAAGGCCTGGGTCAATTCCGATGTATCCACCATCTTTTTTAACTCCCTCTTTTATTCTCTGAGCTCCGTTTTCCTTTTGGTTTTGGTCTGTGCACCGGCAGCCTATGCCCTCTCCCGCTTTTCCTTTAGGGGAAATCAGCTCATGCAAAATGCCTTTGTGGCCTCCATGGGTGTACCGGTGGTCATGATTGTTCTGCCCCTCTTTGCCATGGTGGCAGGACTGGATATTTTAAATCATGTGATTCCCAACAAGCTTACCCTGATTTTTCTCTATGTAGGCATCAATGTACCTTACACCACGATTTTCCTGATGGGATTTTTTGCCAATATTTCCAGAGCCTTTGAAGAGGCTGCTGCCATTGACGGTTGCCCTCCCGGAAAATGCTTTTGGCAGATTATGCTGCCTATGGCGCAACCGGGCATTATCACTGTCAGCATTTTTAACTTTATCAATGTCTGGAACGAGTACTTTATCTCCCTGATTTTCGGAAACTCCGACCAGGTGCGTTCTGTGGCGGTTGGACTCTACTCCATGATTAACTCCATGAAATATACCGGAGACTGGGCAGGGATGTTTGCCTCTGTCATCATTGTCTTCTTACCTACCTTTGTACTCTACCTCTTCCTTTCCGAGCGAATCATTGCCGGAGTAACCGGAGGCGGTGTAAAGGGATAAAAAGCGTAAATCCTTGCAGTGCAAAGCTGCAGTTTTTTCCTCATGCTATTTTTTGAAAAGGAAGCCCTATGAAAAACAAATTAACGAACGAAGAATTGCAAAATGCCCTTTCCCGATTTGCTTTGGAGGGAGAGATAAAATCCTGTACTCCCTATGGTTCGGGGCATATCAATGATACCTTTTTGGTGGAAGCCGGCAGAAACTATATTCTGCAACGAATCAACAGTGAAATCTTCACAAAGCCCAGGGAGTTAATGGAAAATGTAGACCTGGTCTGCCGCTTTATGACGGAAGAAATCAAGAAACAGGGCGGGAATCCGGAACGGGAAAGCTTGCAGATTATCAAAACCAAGGACGGAAGCCTCTATTACGAAGACGAGAAGAAGAATTTTTTCCGAATGTATCTCTATATTACCGACTGTAAGGCCTTTGACCTTGTAGAAAAACCGGAACACTTTTATGAAAGTGCCTATGCCTTTGGACATTTTCAAAAGCTGCTTTCAGACTTTCCTGCAGAAAAATTGCATGAGACCATCCCCCACTTCCATGACAGCCCACAGCGTTTTCAGCATTTTCTGAAGGCTGTAGAAGAGGATAAATTCGATAGAAAAAAAGATTGTGAAGAGGAAATTCAGTTTTTCCTCTCCCATGAGAAAGACTTGTCCTATGCTTTGGCGCTTTTAAAGAAGGGAGAATTGCCGCTACGGGTAAGCCACAACGACACCAAGTTAAACAATGTACTCTTTGATGCCAATACGGAGAAGGCTCTTTGCATCATTGACTTGGATACTGTCATGCCCGGGCTTTCCATCTTTGATTTTGGAGATGCTATCCGCTTTGGTGCCAACACCGGAGCGGAGGACGAAGAGGATTTGAGCAAAATTTCTCTGTCTCTTCCCCTCTTTTCCCTCTATACCAAGGGCTTTTTAGAGGCCTGCGGAAGCTCTCTTTGGGAGAAAGAGATTCTTTCCCTACCGGAAGGCGCAAAGATAATGACTTTAGAATGCGGCATGCGCTTCCTCACCGACTATTTGCAGGGGGACAGCTACTTCCATGTGAAAAGACCTGGACATAACCTGGATCGTGCCAGAACCCAGATTGCCCTGGTGAAGGATATGGAAAAGAAGTGGACGGAGATGAAGGAAGAAGTTCGAAATTATCTCCAAATAAACCAAACGAAGAGATAGCCGGTTCCTGCCGCGGCCAGGGTAAAGGGAATGCCGATTTTCATAAATTCGCCGAATCCTACCTTGTAGCCCTCCTGCTTTAGCATGCCTACTGCTGTGATATTGGCACTGGCTCCGATGGGGGTGATATTTCCTCCCAAAGTTGCACCGGTCAAGAGTCCAAAATACAAAAGATAGGGTTCAATCTGTAAGAGCTGGCAAATGCCGGTAATGATGGGAAGCATGGTTGCCACATAGGGAATATTGTCAATAAAAGCAGAAAAGATTACGGAACCCCAAACAATAATACTGTACAAGAGGAAAAGATTGTTTCCTCCCAGCTTTACGATTCCCTCCGCCGCAAGGTCTATTAAACCCACATCGGTAATGCCCTGAATCACAAGGAAAAGCCCCATCAAAATCAGAAGAGTCTCTCTATCCACAGAAAGCAAAGACTTCTTGAGATTTTCCGGCATTTTCTTCACATGAAAATCCACCGCCATACAGATGACAGCGATAACGCAACAAATCAAGCCGTTAATAATTCCGGGCGTATTGGGAATGAAGGAGGCCACAATCAGAGAAACCACCACCCCGATTAAAGCAATACTGGGAAAATATCCCTCTACCTCGGTTTTTTCCGTAGCCTCCACCGGCTGACGGAATTTTCCAAATAAAAGCATCATAATAGGTATCGTAGCTAAAGCTCCCAGTTCTACAGAGAAGAACATTCCGGGTCTTCCCTTCATAAAGAAAAACTCCATGAAGTTCATCTTGGCATAGCCCCCCAACATAATGGAAGTGGTATCCCCTACCAGCGTTGCCGCTCCTTGTAAGTTGGAGGATACCGCAATAGATAATAGCATGGGAATCGGGCTGATTTTGATTTTCTTACAAATGGCAAGTCCCACCGGAGCAATCATCAAAACCGTAGCCACATTGTCGATAAAGGCGGATACCGATCCTGCAAATAAGGACATCAAAATAATGACCCACATCACATTGGAACATTTATCCAATATAATCTCCGCCAGACGATTGGGCATCTTGGATTCAATAAAGTAATACACGATGACCATGGTTCCGCCGATCATCATAATCACATTCCAGTTAATGACGGACAGGAGGTAGAGGGGATTTCTCTGTAATATACCTAATCCCACAAAAAGGAGGGCCACTGCCCATATGGCATATAGCCTCCATTCCTGTTTTACTATCATCACCACATACATGAGAATAAACAAAATCAATGCAATACTTTGTAATGGCATCCTTACTACTCCTTTACTCTAAAATATCCCCTCTTACTAACTTGCTTTCTATACCACTGTTTTATAGTTGCTTTCTGATCGCTTTATGATTGCTTTATGCAGATCTATCTTGCTTTCTTACCCTAATACTACCGAGCAAAGAAAAAACTCCCGCAAAGCAGGAGCTGTTTTTCCTTTGTTATGCTATTTTGCCCTAAGCTATTAAGAATGTCAAGAATTCTCTTCTTTTTGATACTTTGCTCCATTTCCAAAGGGGAAAGTTCCCTCTCCTACCCCTTTCAGAAAATGATACTTGGCAATCCCCAGATCCACCATGTCCATATCGTAATTATCCGGTACCGAAGCCCGAAGTTCCCCATGCTCATAAAAGAACTTCGGCTTTTGCTTATTTAAAGCACTGGGGGCTAAGGCTACCGCCTCCATCCCCTCCTGAATCCAATGAGGATAAGCATCCTGCCCGGATATCCGCTCATGCCAAGGCTTTTTCTTCATAGGGAACAAACTGCCAATCAGCTTTCTACCGATTCCCTCTTCTCCACTATGTCCAAGAACGATGACTGCTTGAATATGCTCATCCTCCGGATAACAAAAGCTCTCCCGGTCAAAGGTTCCTCCAACCCAGCAGCTTCCTATCCCCATCTCTTCCACAAACAGCACCAGCTCTTCCCCATAGAAACCGATTTTCTCCCGAAAATGGGCAAGTCCCGCATTTCCCTTTAAGAGAATCAAACTGCGAACATTTTTGAAAAGTCCGTAGCTTTTCCGAAAATCCTGAAATGCTCTGCTGCCGTCTTCTTCAAACTCTATCGTAAGTCCTGTTTCCAGATTGATCTCAGAAATTTTATTTTGAATCGCCGCCATTTCCTCCTCGGACAGAGGGGCAGGAGTGAAAATACGATGTGATTTACGATGTAGGATTGCGTCTGTCATGCTTTTCTTCTAATTAGCCTTTCTTTTTAGAATTTATTTCTTTCGTTTTCCTTTAGCATTTATAGCTATTACGAAATTTATTATTGTTCTCAAGCTTTGCGCCGACTTCTTCTCTATTTTCCATAGCAGAAAACACCCTTCCTAGTATAGAAAGTTTTTTGCAAAAAGCAAGGGAGAGGATGTCAGTTCCTCTCCCTCTACTTCATATCGTATTTCATTTACGCTTACTACGTAAATATGCTCTTACATCCTCAGCAGATAAATACCCCTCTTCTTCTCCGGAACGCCTTCCTTCGTTTAGTTTACACATAAGATGAAGTATTGCTTTCGTCTTTTCAAATTCCTCTTGCTCTGCAATATTTCGACAGTATGTAGCCATCCTTCCCCCTACTATTCTACTATTCCACTTTCAGCAATGCACTTACCAATGCCGGAATCGCCGCAAAATCCTCTTCCTTGGCCACCCATTCCGCCCGAATATTTTCAGGAATCACTTGAAAGCCTGCAGCCTTTAAGGACTCCTGCAAAACCTTCACTGACTCTCCGCTCCAGCCATAACAGCCGAAGGCCGCTGCCTTTTTCTTCTTAAACTTAAGCTGCTTCAAAAACTCCAGCCAGCCCGCAACAGGGGACAAGATAGAATTTGCCACCGTAGGAGAACCTACCGCAAGGGCTTTCGACTTAAAGACCTCCGTCATTACTTCATTTTTATCCGACTTGGAAATATTAAAGACCTTCACCACCGTATCCGGACTTTGCCGATGAATCTCTTCCGCAATACTATAGGCAATCTTCGTGGTGCCCTCCCACATGGTATCAAAGGCAATCGTTACCTGATCTTCCTGATAATCCTGTGCCCACTCTGCATATTTTTCCATAATCTGCATGGGGTTTTTCCGCCAGATGGCGCCGTGGGAAGGGGCAATCATTTCGATAGGCAGATTCAAAGCCGTAATCTCCTCCAGCTTTTTCCGCAAAATAGGAGCAAAGGGCGTCAGAATATTGGCATAATACTTCATAGCTTCCTTCATGAGAACGCATTGATTTGCCTTATCGCTAAAGAGCTCCTCCACCGCATAATGTTGTCCAAAGGCATCCATGGAGAAGAGGATATTATCCCCGGTTAAAAAAGTGGCCATGGAATCCGGCCAGTGGAGCATTCTCATTTCCAGGAAAATGAGCTTCTTTCCATTTCCGATTTCCAAACTATCCCCTGTTTTCACCACATGGAAATTCCAGCCCCTCTTGCCATACTGTCCTTCGATGCTTTTTACCGCATTTTCTGTGCAATAAATAGGCACATCCGGAATCTCTTCCAAAATGGTGGTAAGAGAGCCGGAATGGTCACACTCCCCATGGTTTGCCACGATAAAATCAATCTTTTTTAAATCAATTTCCTTTTTCAGATTCTCCACAAAGTCAAAACGGTGGGGAGTCCAAACCGTATCCACCAAAACTGTCTTCTCTTCCTCAATGAGATAAGCATTCTGGCTGGAACCATTGATGATGGAATAATCATCCCCATGAAAATGCTGTAGTTCCCAGTCGATATAGCCTATCCAACTGACATTTCCCTTTACCGCTTTTCTCATTTTCTCCTCCTAAAGAATCCTCTTTTTGCTCTACATTTTCTCCGTACAAGGGAAGCTACTTTCTGACTATCCGGAGCAAATCCGATAGTGAGTAGCTTCCCCTGAGAACTTTGAATGAAATCAAATCCTAAACAGCCTATGCCCAAATTATAACTTATGCCAAACTAATCAACAAAGCCATTTTGAAATTTCCCTTT
>NZ_DBHIGR010000017.1:0-20803 GCF_057249185.1 Oribacterium sp. | reverse complement strand
TTTTTTTTTTTTTCTCCTTCCACATGATTGTCTCCAAGGAAACTTTCTCTGGGGCTTACGAGGTTTCCGTTTTAAATCAGTATCATTGTTCCTCCTTATATAAAAGAACGCAAGTCAACGACTCTATAACGACTCAAAGAATCGAATGGTTTAATAAATTCCTCAAAAAATTATAGCACAATGCAGAAAAATGCATAGGGGCATTGCAAAAAGATAGAATTATTTATTTCCTACTGGACAAAGTTAGCATTAACTAATATAATCCACTTTGTAGTTAGTTTATATTAACTAACCGAAGGGGAGAGAGGATGGAGAAGGATAATTTTTTTTGCAAAAGAAAAGAGGGGATAGAGGATTATATTGCAGAGCATATCTGCTTGAATGCCCCGGTGATTACAGGATTGAAGCCTTCTGCCATTATTACGGTAACAAAGGCGGAGAAACAGATTTTGGAAGAACTGTTTTTAGGAACTGAGATTTGCCTGATTGGTCTCCATAGCGGGAAAAAGGAAAGCATTCTCCTATACCAAAGGGAAAAGTTGGAGGAGCTTCTGAGCAGAAAGACTGTGCAGAGCTTCTTACAGAGCTTAGCTGTGGGCTATGAGAGTTTCTCTTTAGAGGAGGTTTTTCGGCATTTTACAGTGCGTTTTGCCAGGTATAAGGAGAAACAGGCGGATTTTCCCCACGAGGTAGGCGTTTTTCTTGGGTATCCCCTACGGGATGTAAAGATTTACATGAAGAATCCTCTGGCGAAGGCAAAGCTCACCGGCTATTGGAAGGTCTTCACCGAGGTGGAGAGCGCAGTGGCTTGCTTTCAGGCTTACGACATGTGCATTCAAAGCTTTACCCTAATGCTGAAATCCGGCTTAAGCTGTAGAGATTTGGTGATGGCTTATCACATTAAGAAGCGTCAGGTGGCTTAAGAGAGAAAAATCTGCCGCATAAGAGCAGAATTTCATTAGAGGATAAACCTATAAGCAATGAAATCTAATAGAGAAAGAAAAGCGAAAGTCAGAGTGTTGCATTAGCAACAAATATATCCTAGTTAAGTGCTAGGATATAGACAAGAGGAAAACAGTTTCCTCAATCACTTCACTTTACAAACCAAAGTATTGAATAATTCAATATTTTAGGCATAAAATCAAGGAGGACAAAAAGATGATTCATGTAGTATTTTTCAGCCAGACAGGAAACACAGAGGAGATGGCAAAGGCAGTTACTGAAGGAATCCAGGCAGCAGGTGGAGAGGCTAAGATGGTTAGCGTATCCGATATTTCCGCAGCAGACTTGGCAGGAGAGGCAGTTTACGCATTAGGATGCCCTGCTATGGGAGATGAAGTACTGGATGAAGGCGAGATGGAGCCCTTCGTAGAGGATTTACTGGGTTCCGTTTCCGGCAAGAAGATCGGACTTTTCGGATCCTATGACTGGGGCGATGGACAGTGGATGCGTGATTGGGAAGCAAGAATGACCGGCGCAGGTGCTGTAATGGTAGCTCCTCCCGTTATCTGCAACAACACTCCCGATGAGGAAGGGCTGGCAAACTGCAAGGCTCTTGGAGAGGCTTTGGCAAAGGCTTAAGAGCGATTAAAAACCCTGAAGCAAGAGGGTGTAAAAAATCAATATAATAATCTTTTCGGCAATATAGGTCTGAATTCGGGGTAGTCTGAGCCCGTCGGTACTTGCGAAAAACAAGAGAAACGTTGTTTTTCGCTTAGTATCCGCTACGTGGCGAAGCTAGCGAGAGCGTGCCCCCCTTCAGACCTATATTGCTTAGAAAAGTTTTTTTGATTTTTTACACCCTCTTTTTTGCTGTCTATTTTCATCGATAATGGAGAAAAACCCGAGAAATCTGTGTCTAAACAGCCGTATCTTAAGAAAAATACAAGAAAGAACTTCGAATGTAGTTTCTCAAACTACTTGACGGGGTTTGTCAGATGATTTAAGCTATTAAAGAAATATAATTAAAAATATTGATACATGAAGAAGAGTATTCCTTCTCCATCAGCAGAAAGGACGCGGAAAATGGATCAGCTAAAAAATAGAGGTTTAGAAATCCCTTTGATTCAGGGGGGGATGGGGGTAGGAGTTTCCCTTTCCGGCTTAGCGGGGGCAGTGGCAAAAACAGGAGCTATGGGCTGCATCAGTACAGCAGACTGCGGCTATCGAGAAGAGGACTTTCGCCGTTTTCCTGAGGAAGCCAATCTTCGCGCTTTGCGAAAGGAAATCCAAAGAGCGAAGCTGCTTAGCGAAGGAAAAGGAATGATCGCCATCAATGCCATGGTGGCTACAAGACAGTGGGAGGATGCCATTAAGGTCGCTGTAGAAGAGGGAATTGACGCCGTGATTTCCGGAGCAGGACTGCCCTTAAGTCTACCGGAGATTGTACCGGAAGGAACAGCTTTGATTGCGCCTATTGTTTCCAGCGGAAGAGCTGCCAAGGTTTTGCTTAAGACCTGGAGTCAAAAATACCAAAGAACTGCAGATTTTGTGGTTCTGGAAGGCCCTTTGGCAGGGGGGCATTTGGGCTTTAAGGCGGCAGAGGTGGAAGAAGCTACAGCTAAGTCCTTGGAGGAACTGATTCCGGAGGTACTTTCTGTATTGCAGGTTTTCGAAGAGGAGTTCGGACGGAAAATTCCCCTCTTTGCAGCAGGAGGCATTTGGAGTAAAGAAGACATTGTGCGAATGCAGGAGGCGGGAGCTTACGGTGTACAGATGGCCACCCGCTTTATCGGTACCAAGGAATGTGATGCCAGCACTGCCTATAAAGAGTACCTCATTTCCAAGAAGGAAAATGACCTGGAAATCATCCATAGTCCGGTGGGTATGCCGGGAAGGGCGGTAAAGAGCCCCATGCTGGAGAAGCTCGGCCTTAGCGGAAGGATTGCCCCCAAGCATTGCTCCCGTTGCATACACGGCTGTGACCCGGGAACGGTGAAGTATTGTATTACCCATGCCCTCATTTCTGCAGTGGAGGGAAATGTGGAGGAAGGCCTCTTCTTCTCCGGGGCAAATGTGGAAAAGCTTCGGGAAATTGTTTCTGTGAAGGAAGTCGTTGATGAGCTGTTCCCTCGAGAGGATGACGACCGGCTTCTTCATTTGCTCCATAGGGAGGAAGTATACAGCTTTTAAACTCTTTCATTCAAACTCCTGAAAAGGAAAAAACGAGCTTATAGCGGAAAAGAATAGAAAAGGATAATTTTTCTGCCGGCCTTTGTCGAATAGAATACTAAGAAATCTATGCAAAGGAGGCAATATGGAGATTAAAGCATTCCCCGGAGGAAGAGGAATTTCAAAGCTACATACCGGGAACAAGTCAGTTTCGAAGAACGAAAAAACCGAAGCCAAAGCCAAGGAAGGCTCTTCGGTACGGAAAGACAGTATTCAGCTCAGTGCGGAGTATGAAGCATTTTCTCAAAAAGCAAAGGGGCAGGAAGAAGACAACGACCTTGCTGACGTCCTTTCCGACCTTTTAAAGGATATGGAAAAGGATGTAAAGGATATCAATAAGCAGAAGGACTTTCAGCAGGAATGGGCATCCCGGCTGGAAGAGCTTGAGAATGCGAAAAAATCCGGAGAGGAGGCATCCAAGGCCTTTAAGGATGAGACTGATGCTTTCCGCATTGCTCTTTTGTACGGCTCCGGAAAGGCTGTAAGTCCGAAAGATCTGGAATTTTTAAAGGAAAAAAATCCTAAAGCCTATGTCATGGCCATAGCCATGAGAAGCCTGCAAAAAACCGTTGAAGAGGACAAAAAGAAGAAATCCATTCGAGGAGAAGAAAAGGAAGAGCAGGGAGACAATGGTATGGACACCATGAAAGATGCTATCCAGGAGTCCTTCGAGAAAAAGAAAGGCCTCGAAGCAGAAGGAATGAATCCGATAGAGATGAATATGGAAGAAATGGAAGCAGAATAAAGAAATTTTCGACAAGATCGGTCTGAAAATGAGGCAATTTGAGTTTGGCAGAAGTTACAGAGCCCCGATGAAGTGAAGGATTGTGACAATCACTGAATTGAAGCGAATTGCAGTATGAGTCGCAAGAGGGGTAATCGAGCCACCGAAACTTATCGAAAGCGTGCGAAGCGAAGGACTATGGAAATTGCAAAGTAAAAGCGAATTGCAATATAGGTCTGTAATAGGGGTAATCTGAGCCCACCGGTACTTACTGAAAGCCGGCGAAGTGAATGACTGTTAAAACCAATAATTGAAGCGACAGATGCAGTATAGACATGAAAGAGGGCAATCTGAGCCCGTCAGTACTTACTGAAAGCGAGCAAAGCGATGCTTGAAGTTAGTACTGCTACGAAGGCGAGGTTAGCGAGAGCGTGCCCGATTTCATGTCTATACTGCATCGGAGCTTATTCTTAAATAGTTACAGTCCCTCGCTGCGAAGGGCGAGCTTAGGGAGAGCGTACCCTGAATACAGACCTGTATTGCATCTGAGTGTATACCTTTAATTTTTTCGGGTCCTTCCCTTCGCAGAGGCGAGCTTAGCGGGAGCGTCCCCTGATTACAGACTCATCCTGCATCAGAGCGCATTAAGCGGAATGCTCCTTTGCTTCTTCCGAAAGCTTCTCCTTCAGCCAGCCCTCCATAACGACGGCCTGGTTAAAACGCTCTTCTTTAGTAGCATAGAGAAGGGTAACATTTTCATGAGCAAGATGCTCTCTAACCAAAGCAATAAATTGCTCCTTCTCCGGATTCTTCTCCAGCTCTTCCCAATACTTTTTCTCAAATAAGGGGAAATTCTCCTCTTTATGATTGAAAGTTTTGCGAAGAAAAGTAGAAGGGCTCATCTCCTTTGCCCAGTTATCCAAAGCGGCACGTTCCTTTGTGATGCCTCGTGGCCAAAGTCGATCCGTCAGGATACGAAATCCATCCTTATCTGTTTTTTCTTCATAAATTCGTTTACATTGAATAGAATACATTGTATGGCTCTCTTTCTACTGCGTGTTGAAGATTTTCTCTTTTGCAAGAGATTTTTCCGGTGCTTCCCAGAAGATAAGATTTTGGGCAAATGATGTTTTGACTGGAACTTGTTCAGCTTCCGAAAATAAAACGATTTCTTATATCGGATTAACCGCCCCATAGGGGCGGCTTTCCTTGATTCTTAATGAGTATCGTTTGCAAAGCAAATGTTACTTTGTTTATTCTTAATACCTATCGCGAGTGGTGTGTACGCTAGCTTCTTTATTCTTAATACCTATCGCGAGTGGTGCGTACACTACCTTCTTTATTCTTAAAGGCTATCGCCGGTAAAGCATACGACCTCTCGTTTATGCTGTTTCCGGGAAGAAAATCTTCATGTCATCTTCTACGGTTCCGATTCCTGCAATACCAAAGTTCTGTACCAGAACATTTGCTACATTTGGAGAAAGGAAGGCAGGAAGGGTTGGTCCAAGGTGAATGTTCTTTACCCCTAAGTAGAGAAGGGCAAGAAGAACGATAACAGCCTTCTGCTCGTACCAGGCAATGTTATAAGCGAGTGGTAACTTGTTTACGTCGTCTAAGCCGAATACTTCCTTAAGCTTCAGAGCAATCAAGGCTAAGGAGTAGGAGTCGTTACACTGTCCGGCATCCAAAACTCTTGGAATTCCGCCGATATCTCCAAGCTCCAGCTTGTTATACTTATACTTTGCACATCCTGCGGTTAAGATCACAGCATCCTTTGGAAGGGCCTTGGCAAACTCTGTGTAGTAGTCTCTGGACTTCTGTCTTCCGTCACAACCGGCCATAACCACGAACTTCTTGATAGCGCCGGACTTCACAGCATCTACAACCTTATCTGCAAGGGCAAATACCTGCTCATGAGCGAATCCGCCTACAATGGTTCCGGTCTCAATTTCTGTTGGAGCAGGGCAGGACTTAGCCTGTTCAATGATGGCAGAGAAGTCCTTGATTTCGCCGTACTTTCCTCCGATGTGCTTGCATCCGGGATAGCCTGCCGCACCGGTAGTCCAAAGTCTGTCCTTATAGCTGTCCTTTGGAGGAACGATACAGTTTGTGGTCATCAGGATTGGTCCGTTAAATGGCTCGAACTCTTCCTTCTGCTTCCACCAAGCATTTCCGTAGTTTCCTGCGAAGTGCTTATACTTCTTAAAGAATGGATAGTAGTGGGCAGGAAGCATCTCGGAGTGGGTGTAAACATCTACGCCGGTACCCTCTGTCTGGTCGAGAAGCATTTCCAGATCCTTAAGGTCGTGTCCGGAAACCAGAATACCCGGGTTGTTGCGAACACCGATATTTACGGTAGTGATTTCAGGATGTCCGTAGGTAGAAGTATTTGCTCCGTCAAGCAGTGCCATACCCTCTACACCTGCCTTACCGGTCTCTAAGGTAAGGGCTACCAAATCGTCTACGGAAAGGCTGTCATCTAAAGTAGCGGCAAGAGCCTTCTGGATGAAAGCATCTACATTGGCATCATCCTTTAAAAGAGCGTTTGCATGCTTGGAGTAAGCGGCAAGACCCTTTAATCCGTAGGTGATTAACTCTCTTAAAGAGCGGATATCTTCATTTTCAGTAGCTAAAACACCGATGCTCTGTGCAAAAACGGGATAATCCTTTTCTGCCACTTCTACAGTTGCTGCCTTAGGAAGCTTGGAGCTATCGGAAAGAGTAGCTCTTACAGCATCTCTCATAGCGAAGGTTTCCTTGATATTTTCCACGATAGCATCGTTATCAAAGTTTGCATTGGTAATAGTGATGAAAAGGTTCATAGTTACTCTGTGGTTTAATTCCTGAGAAACTTCCTTTCCCTCAGCTCTTAACTGCTGAGCCACAGCGGATAATCCCTTGGTGGCATAAACCAAAAGATCCTGCATAGCAGCTACTTCCGGCTTCTTTCCGCAAACACCGGATACAGTACAGCCGGAACAGTTTGCGGTTTCCTGACACTGATAACAAAACATCTTATTTTCCATTTTTTTCCTCCTGAAGAAAAATTCCTAGACTCATTACTTTGCTTATCATACCTAGGAAATGAGAAAAAAGTGTTGCAGAGGCAACAAAACGCTGATAAACTCTGTATATATAAAATACAATATTTGAAAATTTAAGTATTTTTTATATAAGCTATAGGGGAAAATGCATAGAGGATGAATAGAAAATCGGAGTCCAATAGAGAAGAATCACGAATAAGGGAACATGAAATGGAATAGGGCTTTGTTTTATTTTCGCTAGTGTAAACTATCTGAAAGAGAGTATTATAGATAAAATTTAAGAAAATAAATGAAATAACAGGAGAGAAGAAAAATGGGTCAGGAAATGAAGGAAAAAAAGAATAGTACTGAGGAGAGCTGTCAATGTGGAGAAGGCTATCATGAGCATACTTGCGCTTGCTCGGGAGGCACTGAGGAAAGCACTTGCGGACATGGGTTCGACTCCCATGGGCATTCTTGCGGCTGCTCCGAGGAAAATCATGGAGAGGGCTGTACCTGCCCGGATTGTGAGGAAAAAAGAACGCATCAAGGGATAGGAGATAAGGACTTTTCCGTGCTTAGTGGGAAGGAAAGAGAAGCATTGCAAAGGGGGGAAGTCTCCTTTACCTCCGTGCACAGCAGGGAACAGGAAAAGAAGAAACATTTAAAGGGGGATGAACTCCTTCGCTACAGAGATTTGGAAATTTTCAATGGGGTGGAGACGGAGAACCTGAATGCTCTTCTGTACTGCATGAAAAGCTATGTCCGCTCCTATAAGAAAGGGGAAATTGTTCATTTGGAGGAAAAGAATGAGCAACACGTAGGAGTAGTCTTACAAGGCAGTATCCATATGTTGAAGACAGATGTGTGGGGAAATGAAACCCTTCTTACCTATATGAATGAAGGAGAAATCTTTGGGGAGACCTTCGGCAATAATACCGCTGCGGGAGAGTATGTCAGCTTTGTGGCGGCCAGCAAGGCGGAGGTGCTGTTTATTTCCTTCCAAAAGGCCATCCACGTCTGTAAAAACCGTTGCGCCTTCCACTTCCGCTTGATTGAAAATCTTTTTGATTTGATTGGAAAGAAAAATATTCAGCTGATGGAAAAAATTGAGGTGACTTCTCGAAGCAGCCTTAGAGAGAAGATCTTGGCCTACCTTTCCTTACAGGCACAAAAACAAAAATCCAAGTACATTGAACTGGGACTAAGCCGTACGGATATGGCACAGTTTTTATGCACCAACCGCTCCGCCATGACCAGAGAGCTTTCCCAGTTGAAGGAGGAAGGAATTATCGATTTTGACCGAAATACCTTTATTTTAAAGCAGTAGAGGGAAGAAAAGGATTTGAGGAATGATCCGGCAGAAGCTTATTGTACGGTCCGATAAAAAGAAAAAAAGATAAAACAAAAGGAACTGTAGAAGGAGAAAAATCTCTTTCACAGTTCCTTATTTCTGTATCGCCAAGAGCAGTTCACATGCTGTCGATATATAAAAATACCCTATACAATTACACATTCAGTCTATCACAGGTAGGGCGGAATAGGTAGTGAAATTTTTCTAAATACGGATAAGTCTAAAATAAAAAAGTATTGACTATAACATAATGTCATAGTTTAGAGTATCAATTGTTAGGAGGTAGGTACATGTACATGATAAAAAAAGCAAGTGAGATTAGTGGTGTGTCGGTAAGAATGTTGCATCATTATGATGAGATTGGTTTGTTGTCTCCCCAAAAATCAGAAAATGGATACAGGTATTACACAGAAGAAGATCTGGCATATTTGCAAACAATACTATTTTACAAATATTTAGGATTTCCATTAAAAAAGATTAAATTACTAATGGCAAAAGATAATACTGAATTACTAACTCACTTAAAAAAACAGTTAAGCTTAATGAAAAAGGAAAAAGAGAAACTCTTAACATTGATGGAAACATTACAACAAACTATTGATTATGAAGAAAGGAAAATTACTATGTCAATAAAAGAAAAGTTTAGAGGATTTGTTTATCAAGACAATCAGAAATATGAAGAAATGGCAATTGATAAGTACGGAAAAGATATAATTGAAAAATCCATGGAAAATTTAAAAGGAAAAGAAGTAGAATTTACAGAAAATCTAAATCAAATCTTCACTTCATTTGCAGAAAATATGGCAAAAGGAATTGAAGCAACATCAAAAGAAAGTGTTGAACTTGCAAAGAGTTTACATGAATACATCTGTCGGTACTCTTTTGATTGTTCAATGGAAGCATTTTCAGGTATTGGTTATGGTTATCAGGAAAACCCTGAATTCAAAAGTAATATAGATAGATTTGGAATTGGAACAGCTGAATATGCTTGCGACTCAATTCAAAAGTATGTTAGTGAAGCACGATAGAAGTTAACTAAGAAACAATTTATAAGAAACAGTAAATCAAAAAAGGTTTACTGTTTTTTATTGTTCAAACTCAAGAAGAAAGGACAAGGAAAATGAAAAATATAGAAGAAAAGATTTTAATGGCAGAAGAAGAAATCAAGCAGTTACAAAACAAAAGAAAAAAACTCATCAGTCAACAGAAATAGGAAGAAAGAAAAAAGAGAGATAGACGGATTTATGAAAAAGGAGCAGTCTTTGAAAGTATCTTTACGGAAAGCAAGGAATTTAGCAAATCATGCCTTCGCCTCCCTCCTGGCGAGATCGATTTCTTGATTAATATCATCTGTACTCATATCAGAAACACCATTTGCTTTCGCCTCTGTCCGTAAAGCGGCAAATGCTTGCATTGCCCCTTCTCTGGTAATTGGAGCTTCGTTTAAGCGAATGTTCAAGGTATCTTGTGCCATTTGTATAAACCCCCTTTTTGCATAGTTTCTTCAAGTATAGATAAAGGAAAAAGAAAATGCAAAACAAAGAGCATAAGAACGTGATATTCGATGAAATAAAAAAGAAGCTATAAAAAATCAAGATTATTAAGCAGGTTTTCAGCAATATAGGTCTGAAATGGGGTAATCTGAGCCCGCGGGTACTTACGAAAAACGAATAGCATGAAGTTTTTCGTTTAGTACCCCTGCAGGGCGAAGTTAGCGGGAGCGTGCCCCAATTCAGACCTATATTGCGTAGAAAACCGATTTGATTTTTTATAGCGTGTTTTTTTTTCTAATTTCGATATTACGCCTGTGCGCTTGCCGGATATTTCTTCTCCAACTTCTCCAAAATATCCAGGTAATGCTTCTGCACACCCTTGGCAGTTTGCTCATCCTCGAAAATCTGGCTCTTCTCATTGATTTCCTTGAAATCTTCTTCGCTTAGACCTCTTTCCGCAAAGGGATATACCACGCTGTTTTCCTTCTCGATATGAAGCTGTAACAAGTGAGCATAAGCCATAGCATAGGACAAGATGTCCAGCTTTAACTCAAGACGAGGATTCTTCTTATACTCGTTCAGGGCGGTTTCCAATGATAAAACATCCGCTCTTCCTAAATCATGCTCCACCAGCATACCGTGAGTTACCAGTTTATCGCCAACGGGTCCCAACTTCTTTACCATCACGGGGAAGAGGAATTTCTCTTCCTTACCGTGGTGATGCTTATCCGCATATTCCCGTACAAACTCGATAATTTCCCGGAAATCCTCATCGGGAACTTCCCCTCCCTGCATCAGCTGCAGACAAATGTTACGGATAACGCCTAAAGCTCTATTGATGTTGGCATGGTCTTCTTCCATAAGAATTACACTTTGATTCATAAACTTCCTCTTTTCGTATTTTCTGAAATTTTTGCAATAGCAATAGGAGAAGGGTTTCTTCAAAGTGATGACCCCTCAATAAAAGATTCCTATAAAAATATAGTATCGCCGGTGCTATGGCATTACGCCAGCCTTTAATCTGAACCGGCAGTATTTCCCTTTATCTGTAAATGCTGTAATGGTTCTCATCAGAAGAATCCATATGGAGCTTGGTATCCTTTAACATACCTTCCATAATTTTTCTCCTCAACTGATAGTAAACCTTAGGATCTCCGGAAACGGCCTCCCAGAAGGGGGCATGAATATCCTCTTCCTGCTGCCAGGAGGTTCTATCCACATCCTGCTCTGTTAAGACATTTACTCTGTCACAGGGCATACCGTTTAAAAGAGAATCGTCAATCTTTCTGTAAGCGTCGCTGGCATCAGAGTCAGCCTCCAAAGCGTGCTTCTGTCCAAACTGAAAGGCGATATCCTCTAAGGAAGAAAGACGGGAACTGTCCTCTGCCAGAACAGTTGTAACCAAAAGAGCATAGCGAGCTTCCGCATCCTGCACTCTTTCCTGCAACCATCCGTGAATGTTCATCACGTCAATCAATTCATTTAAAGGACGTAACTCTTTGTTTACCGTTTTCTCAGCCAAGTTTCCATCAGCAAAAGCCTTCCATTGCTCTTTTTCGCCGTAAGCTACAATATCCTTAATCAGCTCTTCCTGTAGCTGAATCTTATTATATAACCAATAATGAA
This sequence comes from Oribacterium sp., assembly GCF_057249185.1. Lineage (NCBI taxonomy): Bacteria > Bacillati > Bacillota > Clostridia > Lachnospirales > Lachnospiraceae > Oribacterium > Oribacterium sp. Next base: position 9,412 of record NZ_DBHIGR010000017.1, on the reverse strand, counting down.
TCGGCCCTAAAAATGCACTCATTACGCCTCTACCTCTCCTAACTTACTGTTCAATGCCAAAACAAGAGCATCCGGGTTTAATCCGTGAACCATGCAAGCATCCTCCAAGGACTCCATCTGGGAGCTGGGGCAACCAAGACAATGCATTCCTGCCTCCAGTAAAGTATCAATTAACATAGGATACTCATTTACAATCTGTCCTACCAACATATCACTAGTAATCTGTGCCATTATTTTATCCTCCTGTAAACTCTGACTTACAATTTTTGAATCTGAGCAAAGTATAGCAAAGAGAAAAAATAAAGTTTGTTGCGATTGCAACATTTGGAGAAAAAGTATAGGCATGGAGGATTTTTAGACTTTCTTGAATTTTTAGATTCTTTTCCTTGACAGGAAAGTTTGCCCTCACTACAATAAAAATTGTAAAAAATTGAATTGTCAAAAATCTTTCAAAAAGCCAAAGACGGAAGGGAATTCAAATAGAACGTTAGTATAGTATTAGGAAGGAGTTTTTTATGGGATTTTATGATTACAAGGTAGCGGACACCAAGGGCGGAGAGAAGGACTTAAAGGATTTCGAAGGAAAGGTAGTATTGGTAGTAAACACTGCAACAGGCTGCGGTTTTACACCCCAATATAAGGAGCTGGAGGAGATGTACGAGGCATTCCATGACAAGGGACTGGAGATTCTGGATATTCCTTGCAATCAGTTTGCCGGACAGACTCCCGGAACCGATGAGGAAATTCATGAGTTCTGTACTTTAAACTACAATACCCGGTTCCCTCAGATGAAGAAGGTGGATGTAAATGGAGAAACCCAGATTCCTCTTTACCGTTTCTTAAAGGAGCAGCAGGGCTTTAAGGGCTTCGGAGAAGGCAAGATGGCAGATCTTCTTCGGGATATGCTTCCCAAGATTGATCCGGACTATGAGAAGAATCCGGAGATTAAGTGGAACTTTACCAAGTTCCTGGTGGACAGAAAGGGAAATGTTATCGCCCGCTTTGAGCCCACTACAGACATGGCAGAGGTAAGAAAGGCCGTAGAAGCTGCACTATAATATCTCCTTTGTCAAATTGCTTGGAAGCTATTTCTCAGAACAGATAGTTTTGAATAAATAGAAACAGCATTAAACAAATAGTTTTGCATAAATAGCATAAAAGAAAAGCCCGGACAGTATTTCATTGTCCGGGCTTTTACTGTATAATGCCATTCGGGTGTCATGATGTATTTCAGTGACCACCGGTTCTTGCAAGATTAGAAAGGAGTCTATATGCCGATAGACAAAGAAGAACAAAGCATAAACCGTAAATTAATGGACTTTTTGGACCAAAGTCCCAATGCCTTTTTTGCTGTGGAAAATATGAAGCAGGCTTTGGAAAAGGGCGGTTTTAAAGCTCTCTATGAGGGAGAGGCCTGGAAACTAAAGGCAGGAGAAAAGTACTATGTGACAAGGAATGGATCTGCTTTAATTGCCTTTGTCCTTCCCAAGGGGGACTTCAAAGGCTTCCAGATGATGGCCAGTCACAGTGACTCTCCGGTTTTCAAAATCAAGGCCAATGCGGAAATCGGAATTGACAAGGAGTATCTGAAGCTGAATGTGGAGAAGTATGGCGGAATGATTTGCTCCCCCTGGCTGGACAGACCGCTGTCTTTGGCGGGAAGAGTCATTTGCAAGACAAAGGGCGGAGTAGAGACTAAGCTCTTAAATGTGGACAGAGACTTAATGATTATTCCGAACCTTGCCATTCACATGAATCGTGAAGTCAACGACGGCTATGCCTTCAATGCACAAAAGGATATGCTGCCTTTATTTTCCTCCTTCCAGGAGAAGGGAGCCTTTCTGGAATTTATCGGAAAGGAACTGGGAGTTAAGCCGGAGGATATCCTTGATATGGACCTCTTCCTTTACAACAGGGAAAAGGCCAGTATCTTAGGGGCAAAGGAAGAGTACCTTTGCAGCGGAAGACTGGATGATTTGCAATGCGGATTTTCCTCCTTACAGGGAATCCTTGCAGCAAAGCCAAAGCATAGCGTGGCGGTTCATTGTGTCTATGACAATGAAGAGGTAGGCAGCGGTACCAAGCAGGGCGCAGCTTCCACCTTCCTAAAGGATGTGTTAATGCGAATTATTCGTGCCTTCGGAAAGACGGAAGATGAGTATTTGCAGGCTCTGCAAAACAGCTTCCTGCTTTCCGCGGACAATGCTCATGCGGTACATCCCAACCAGCCGGATAAGGCGGATCCCACAAACCGTCCTTATATCAATAAGGGAATTGTCATTAAGTACAGTGCCAACCAGAAGTACACCACGGATGGAATTTCCGGTGCCATTTTCAAGCAGTTCTGCGAAAAGGCAAAGGTTCCTTTCCAGATTTTCACCAACAGGTCCGATATGTTGGGAGGCTCTACCCTTGGAAATATTTCCAACAGCCAGGTAGCCCTGAATACGGTGGACATCGGTTTGGCCCAGCTGGCTATGCACTCCCCCTACGAAACTGCAGGGGTGAAGGACACCGGATACATGGTGGAAGTAGCTAAGCTGTTCTACTCCTCCTCCGTTTTGGGACGGGGTGACGGAAATTACGAAATCATCTTTTCGTAAAAAGATTTTTCTTCGGCACTGAAAGTGGAGAACAGGGTCGGAGGAAAAAACGCTCAACCTGTGTTACGGAAGATTCGTGACACGATTTCAGCAATTAGAATTGAAGAGGAATAAGTATGGATCAGAAAAAAATTAGTTGGAAAATGCTGGCGTTTATGGCCTTTTCCACAGTATGGGGATTTGGAAACGTAACCAACGGCTTCGTATGGTTCAACGGAATTCAGGTTATTTTCAGCTGGATTTTCATGTTTGCCCTTTATTTTGTCCCCTATGCCTTAATGGTAGGAGAGCTGGGCTCTGCATTTAAGCATGCAGGAGGCGGTGTGAGCTCCTGGATCAGAGAAACCTTAGGCACAAAGCTTGCTTACTATGCAGGTTGGACCTACTGGGCTTGTCATATCACCTACATTGCCAGTAAGCCAAGTGGCGGACTGAAGGCATTGTCTTGGGTAATCTTCCGTAGCGCAGAGCTTTATGATAAGCTCCCCACGCTCATGATTCAGTTGATTACCTTTGCTTTACTCATTATCTTCTGCTATGTAGCCAGCAAGGGCTTGAATCCTTTGAAGAAGATGGCTACTCTGGCAGGTTCCAGTATGTTTATTATGTCCCTGCTTTACATCGTGATGATGTTTGCGGCACCGGCTATTAATCCTAAGGGAGACTATGTTTCTTTGGATTTCAGCTTAAAGAACCTGATTCCGAATTTCCGTTTGGAGTATTTTACTTCTCTTTCCATCCTGGTATTTGCGGTAGGCGGATGTGAGAAGATTTCTCCTTATGTAAATAAGGTAGAGAACCCCAGTAAGGGCTTCCCCAAGGGAATGATTGCTCTGGCTATCATGGTTGTGGTATGTGCTATGCTGGGAACCATCGCTATGGGTATGATGTTTGACCCTGCATTAATCAATGAGAGTAAGGAAGCGTTTGACTCCTATGCGGCAAACGGATCCTACTGGGCATTCCAGAAGCTTGGCCAGTACTATCACGTAGGCGACACTTTACTGGTAATTTATGCGCTTTGTAACGTAATTGGACAGTTTGCGGTTTTGATTATCAGTATTGATGCTCCTCTTCGTATGCTTTTGGACAATGAAGAGACTCGTCCTTTCTTCCCCAAGAAGCTCTTAAAGCAGAACAAGGAAGGAAGTTATGTAAACGGTATTGTCATGGTAGCGGTACTTTCCGGCTCCATCATCCTGGCACAGTCCTTCGTTCCGGGAGCGGCAGCGGTATTGAAGCAGCTGACCAAGTTAAACTCCGTATGTATGCCTCTTCGTTACCTTTGGGTATTCGTGGCTTACATTGCTTTAAGAAAGGCAGGAGACAAGTTCCCAAGAGAGTATTACTTTGTAAAGAACAATGCAGTGGCTCTGAGCTTCGGTGTATGGTGCTTTGCCCTTACCGCCATCTGCTGTTTGATGGGTATGCATTCCGATGATCCTTTCACTATGGCTTTAAATATCATTACCCCGGTAGTGCTTTCTGTTTTAGGAATTATCATGCCGATTTTGGCAAAGAACGAAAAGGCCTAAGCCATGTCTTGGACAGAGCGGAAAAATCGCCATTCCAGAAGCTTTCATTTTCGTAGAAAACAAAATTTCTTCCCTCTTCCCTCTGTACAGAGGGGGAGGGAAGATTTATTATCTTTAAGGAATAGGAAAGAAACGAAGCAGAGCTTACTGCATAACGAAAGAGACAGCCACATGGACAGGCAGGAGCCGGATAAGGGGAAATTCTTTCCTGCCGATATAGAGAGAAAAGAGGGATGGAAAATGAAGGAAGGAAGAGAAGCGTATCAAAACCGGGAACTATCTTGGCTTTTATTTAATGAGCGCGTTTTAGATGAGGCAGGAAATCCGCGAGTGCCCCTCCTGGATCGTCTGCCCTTTATTTCCATTTACCAGACCAATCTGGATGAGTTTTTTATGGTACGTGTGGGTACCTTGATGCAGCAAATGCGCTCTAAGAAAACCACCCGGGATAATAAAACGGATCTTACTAGTGAAGAACAGGTGGATTTGATTTTAGAAGAGGTTCAACGCCTGGAGCAAAAGCGGAAAGAAATTTATGAGCAGGTCATGGGAGAGCTGGAGCCGGTGGGCATCCACATCATTAACTTCCAAAGACTGTCCAAGGCGGAGCAAAGTCAGCTGGAAATCTACTTTGATCAGGCCATTCGTCCCTACCTTTCTCCCATGATTGTGGGAAAGACACAGCCCTTCCCCTTCTTACAGAATCGGGAGCTTTATGCGGTGGTACGTCTGGAAAGCAAGAACGGCAAAAAGAAGCTGGGAATTGTGCCCTGTTGGAACCCGGTATTTAAACGATTAATCGAGATTCCCGGAAGAAAGGGCTATCACATGTTGTCCGAGGAGTTGATTTTACACTTTGTTTCCAAGCTTTATCCCGGCTATCAGATTAAGGAAAAGTCCATTCTTCGAATCACCCGAAATGCGGATATTGACGCTACGGATGTCTACGATGAGGATCTGGATTATCGAGGCATGATGGAGCAGCTTTTAAAGAAGCGAAACCGTTTGAATCCGGTACGTTTGGAATTTACCAGAGAGTTGCATAAGTCCGTGAAGAAAAAAATAGCGGAGCATCTTGGCATTTCCCACAAGCACATCCTGCACTGCGGAACGCCCTTGGATTTATCCTTCCTCTTTACCTTACAGAACAGCCTTCGAGAGAAGACGGAGCTCTTCTATCCGAAGTACAGCCCCAGAAGCTCTGCCTACATTCAAAAAGGCGAGTCCGTCCTTTCTCAGGTAGAACGTCGGGATTTGATGCTGTCCTACCCCTACGAAAGTATGAAGGGATTTTTAGGACTCTTGCAGGACGCAGCCAGAGATTCTTCCGTGGTTTCCATTAAGATTACCTTGTACCGGGTAGCCAGCCACAGTCAGATAGTTGATATTCTTTGTGAAGCTGCGGAAAATGGGAAGGAAGTCTTGGTGTTGGTGGAGCTTCGGGCAAGATTTGACGAAGCCAACAATATCGAGATGTCCCATCGCTTGGAGGACGCAGGTTGTCAGGTAATCTACGGTCTGCCCAATTATAAGGTACATTCCAAGCTTTGCTTAATCGCAAAACAGACGGAACAGGGTATCCACTACATTACCCAAATCGGAACCGGCAACTACAACGAAAAAACGGCTACTTTGTATACAGATCTTTGCCTAATGACCGCAAATCAGAGCATCGGAAAGGATGCGGCAGAGGTTTTCCGTACCCTTCTTTTGGGAGAAACTGTGGAATCTACGGAGGCACTTTGGGTGGCTCCCCATGGTTTACAAAATCGCATCCTGGAAAAAATCCAAGGGGAAAAGAAAAAATGCGAAGAGGGTAGAGGCGGCTATATCGGTTTCAAGTTAAATGCCCTTACGGATAAGGATATTATTGATGCCTTGATTGACGCTTCCAAAAGCGGAGTAGTGATTCAGCTTCTGGTTCGAGGCATTTGCTGTCTCATCCCCGGAATTCCGGGAAAGACGGAGAATATCTCCGTTCGAAGCATTGTGGGGCGATATCTGGAACACTCCCGCATTTATCGTTTTGGACAGGGAGAGGAAGAGGAGCTTTACATTGCCAGTGCGGACTGCATGACCAGAAATACCCTTCGAAGGGTAGAGGTGGCTGTACCCATTTGGGATCCTGAGAATAAGAACCGGGTTCGGAAAATTTTTGACTTAGGCTTCCAAGATACGGAAAAAGGAAAATGGCTTCTTTCCGACGGTCTATATCATGATCCGAATCCTATGCCGGAGGAACGATTGGATTCTCAAGATTATTTCTACCGGGAAGCCTATCGAAGAGCGGAACAGGAGAAAAGCTAAGAAATAAAGCCAAGAACTAAAGCCAAGAAATAAAGCCAAGAAATAAAGCCAAGGAACAAAGCTAGGGAACAAGCTTGAGAAATACAACTAAGGAATACAACTAAGGAATAAAAATGGTCTATATCTTTGCGGCCCACAAGGGAGAAGTAGAACATCTTATCAAGAAATTAAGTCTGGGGAAACGAAAAACTTCGTTTCCCTTTTTGCAGTATGAAGGAGAAGAGATTCTCCTGACCATCACCGGACAGGGACAGATTAATGCTTCTGTATCTGTTGCGGCTACTTTGCAAGAGGAAAAAGCCAAAAAGGGAGATTTACTTCTATCGTTGGGAAGCGCGGCGGCAATTTTAGGAAGAAAGCGGCCATCAGAAGATTTACTTGGTCGCTGGTTTTGGATTCAAAGCTTGGAGCAGGAAAGCACAGGCCGCTGCTTTTATCCGGATTTACTGTATAAGCTGGATTTTCCGGAAGCCGGGCTTTTAACGGGAGATAAGATTTTAGAGATTGATTCTATGGGGCGTAGAGATACCGTCTCCGAAGGGCACAGCGACTCCAAAGAAGATATCGTCTCCGAAGGGTACAGCGACTCTAAAGAAGATATCGTCTCCAAAGAATTTAGAGTATTTGAGAAGCTGTTGCTTTACGATATGGAAAGTGCCGCGGTTTTTCAGGCGGCAAATTTTTATTTGGCTCCGGAAGATTTCTTTTTCCTTCGCTGTGTAACGGATTTTGGCGTGAATCTCGGTGAAGAAACAGATTCTTTCTCTTCCTCTTCTCTGTCATGGAAGGAAAAGCTGCAAAATTTTTTGCAAAAGGAAGAGGAGAAGGTTCTTCGTCTCATTAGATTTTTACAGGAAAAATCCAAAGAAAGAAGAAAAGAAGAGGAAGAGGAGACCGTTTTTCAGCAGCAGCTTCAAAGTCTTTCCGAAAGCCTGCATTGTTCCTTTGTGATGGAAAAGCAGCTGGAAAGGCTGCTTCGCTATGCCTTCCTGCAAGGGATTTCTCCGGAAGAAATTCGGGAATATTTAGAGCGGAATTTTGGAAGAAGGAATTCAGGGGACAAAGCCGGTCAGAATGCCGAAAATGTAGACAAAGAAGAGGTTCTCAAAGGCCTTGGGAAGGATATAGATAAGCAAGGTGAGCTTACGTTAATCGATAAAAGAGCCGGAAAAAAAGCTCTTTCCTCTTTGAAAGAATGGATTTTGTCCGAAAGAACTTTGCAGACAAAATGTGACGGTTCCGGAAATACCTTGCAGGGAGGAAGCCCTGCAAAAAGCTATCTCTATCAGGAGCATTTTCAGCATATTTATGTGGAGGAAGCCATATTACAGAGCCCTGATGTGGAACGGGTTTTACGGAAATTCCCCAAGGCAAAGGTCATTCCCATTAAGCATTACAAGGATGTGTTTAACCGAAAGAAACAGGGACGCCTTGCCCAGTCCCGAAGCAGAAAGCTGATTTTGGCAAAGAAAGAGGGACAAAGGCTGTATGACGGTGCGGTGGTGTGCCAGGATTTTTCGGAAAGCCATTTTTGCTATACTTCCCTTCTGATGAACTGTCCCTTTCACTGCGCCTACTGCTATCTGCAGGGAATGTACCCCAGTAGCAATCTGGTGATGTTTTTAAATTTGGAGGATTATTTTTCCGATTGTAAGAAGTGGATTGCAGAAAAGGGAAGCCTTTATCTTTGCATCTCCTACGATTCGGATTTGTTGGCTATGGAGGGAGTTTATCCCTATGTGGAGGAGTTTGCCCGCTTTTTAAATCAGGAAAATGCTCTCCGTATCGAGGTGCGAACCAAGGCCGGGGGAGAAGGCCTTTGGCGGAAAATGCAGAAACTTCCCCTATCCTCGGATGCTAGAAAACGAATGATTTTCGCCTTTACCTTATCTCCGGAGGAGATTATTGAAGAGGCGGAGGAGGGGAGCACAAGGCTTTCTTCCCGAATCTTTGCCATTCAAAAGGCTTTGGAAGAAGGGTATCTTGTACGGCTTTGCTTTGATCCTATGATTTATCATCCTCGTTGGAAGGAGCTCTATGGTGACTTACTCCAAGAGGTTTTTGAAAAGATTCCCATGGAGCAGATTCATGACTGCAGTGTGGGAAGCTTTCGGATTTCGGAAAGTTATCTAAAGGCTATGGGAAAGGCTTTGCCCAACTCTCCCCACACCCAATTTCCCTATGAAAATACCGGGGGCTATTATCATTATCCCAAGGAACTGATGGAGGAAATGGAAGGCTTTTTGTATAGCCGTTTGCAGGAGAAGCTCCCGAAGGAGAAAATTTTTCGCTGGGACAGTCAGGGAGAAGACAGTGTAAACGAAAAATAGAGGCAGGCAGGAACTAAGACTTGAAACAGTACTAAGGTCAAGCTTGTAAAAAGACAAGGGGCACGAGAAGAAAAGAGGTGGGAAATTGGACAATTTAAGCAAGCTGAAAAAAGAAAAACTGGCTTTGGTCACCGGGGCCTCCGGGGGCATTGGCTTTGCTATAGCAGAAAGCCTGCAAAAACTGGGCTATACCGTCTATGGCATTGGCCGGGATTTTTCCGGTCTTGATCCCTCTTTTCAAGCGATTTCTTTGGATTTACGAAAGAAAGAAGAAAGAGACAGTTTTCTAAAAAGCCTTCGGGAAAAGGGAAAGCTTACTCTTTTGGTTCACTCTGCCGGCGTGGCCTACTATGGCTTACAGGAAAATGTAGATGAAGCAAAAATTTTAGAAATGACAGAGTTGAACTTGGAAATCCCCATGATATTGACGCAGCATTTTTTACGGGAGTTAAAGGAAAATCAGGGGCATATCATTTTCATCTCCTCCGTAACCGCTTTGGAGCGAAATACCTATGGGGCGGTGTACGGGGCAGGAAAGGCAGGACTGCTGTCCTTTGCCAGAAGCCTATTTTCCGAATATCGGAAAAGCGGTCTAAAGGTACACAGCATCTTGCCGGATATGACGGATACCAAGCTT
>NZ_DBHIGR010000016.1:0-22944 GCF_057249185.1 Oribacterium sp. | reverse complement strand
GCAAGTACCGACGGGCTCAGACTACCCCGTATTCAGACCTATATTGCCGAAAATTCTTTATTTTGATTTTTACAGTCCTTTTTTTGTGTGCTTTTTTGGAGAAATTCCGGGGGCGATATGGGAAACAATCCGTCTTCAGCCCTAACCGATACTGAGAAACCTCGAACTTAAAGAAAAGTAAGTATACTATTTAATTTATAAATAGCATTATTAAAAACTACAATAGACTTAAGAGAAAATTAGCTTAGTTTTTATGATATATTATTAAAATCGCACAATATTCATTTGAGGGAGAGAATGAATTTTAGACAGAGGGACAGCAGGTTGACTTTGAAAGGAACAAAGAAGAAATGGTTAGACGCGGTTTGAAGACGACAGTCATTGCCACAGTAATGGCAATGATGCTTGCACCGAGCTTTTCTGCATTTGCCCAGACAGGTAAGAGCAATACTTCGGGAAGCTGGCAGGTAGAAAACAATGCATGGGTATTCCGGAATGCAGAAGGACAGTCTGTAAAGGGCTGGGTAGTATATAACCAGGAGTGGTACTACCTGAATCCGGAAAACGGACAGTTAAAGACCGGTTGGTTACAGCTGGATGGAAAATGGTATTTCCTCAGCACGGAATCCGGCGCACAGCAGGGTAGATTATTAACCGGATGGCAGTGGATTGACGGTTATTGCTATTATCTGATGCCTACCGATGACAACAATTACGGAGTGCTGGTGGTAAATGGAAAAACTCCGGACGGCTACTATGTAAATCAGAGTGGACAGTGGCTTCACGGGGAAAATGGGGATGCTGTGTATGAGGCAGGCAAGGGACTTCCCTCCGCAGCTTCTTCCCAGCAGGTAGCAGGAGCAAGCCGTGCTCTTCCCGGACAGGTTCTTGGAGCAAGTAGAGCCATTGCAGCACCCGGAGGCGGAAGCTTCGGAGGTGGTGGAGGTGGCGGATCCACCGGAGGAGGAGCAACTGCATCTACCACAGGAGGAGCAGGAACTGCAACAGCCGGAGCCGCTACAGCTGGAACTGCTACAGCCGCAGGAACTGCCACAGGAATCACAACTCCCTCTATAGAGGGTACAGAGACGCCGGTAAGCCCGGCCCAGCCAGAGAATCCGACTCAGCCAGAAAATCCGGTAACTCCGGCCCAGCCAGAGAATCCGACTCAGCCTGAGACTCCGGTAACTCCGGCTCAACCCGAGAACCCGACTCAGCCGGAAACTCCGGTGACACCGGCACAGCCTGAGAATCCGACTCAGCCTGAGGCTCCGGTACAGCCTGAGACTCCGGTACAGCCAGAAACTCCGGCACAGCCTGAAACTCCGGCACAGCCTGAGAATCCGGTACAGCCTGAAACTCCGGCACAGCCAGAGACTCCGACTCAGCCAGAAACTCCGGTGACTCCGGCACAGCCTGAGACTCCGACTCAGCCTGAAACTCCGGCACAGCCTGAGAATCCGGCACAGCCCGAGAACCCAGCTCAGCCAGAAACTCCGGTGACACCAGCACAGCCTGAGACTCCGGCACAGCCTGAGACCCCGGCACAGCCTGAGACTCCGACACAGCCAGAAACTCCTGCACAGCCTGAGACTCCGACTCAGCCGGAGACTCCTGTAACTCCGGCACAGCCTGAGACTCCGGTACAGCCTGAGACTCCGGCACAGCCTGAGACTCCGGTACAGCCCGAGACTCCGGCACAGCCTGAGACCCCGGCACAGCCTGAGACTCCGACACAGCCTGAGACCCCGGCACAGCCTGAAACTCCTGCACAGCCTGAAACTCCGGCACAGCCAGAGAATCCGACTCAGCCAGAAACTCCGGTGACTCCGGCACAGCCCGAGAACCCAACTCAGCCAGAAACTCCGGTAACCCCGGCCCAGCCTGAGAACCCGACACAGCCTGAAACTCCAGTGACACCGGCACAGCCCGAGAACCCGACTCAGCCGGAAACTCCTGAGACCCCGTCTCAGCCAGAAAATAATTTAAAGAACTGGCCCGGAACACATACCTTAACTTATGATGCAGCTAAAAACTGCTTTGTTTTATCCTTTGATGAGGGAAAGCAGATTCAAGAGCTCCAAGAGTTGCTGCTTAGCATTAACAAGGTTACGGTAAATCAGACTGAATATGTAGTGGGAGATGCTAAAACGGATTTAAGTAAAGAAGCAAATACATATTGCCATGACCTTAGAGGAAAAGAAAAGGTGAAAGGATATCTAAATGCTCTTAACTTTAACAAAAAGTCCTTCCATGAGGGAGAGAACACTATTGAAATTCAGGCAGACGGTTATAATCCTGTAACTCTTCATGTTAATGCGACAAAGGAAGAGCTTCAGGATGAAAAGCTAACTCTTAAGAAGCCGGAGAAGCTTACTACCCCTAAAGACTTCGACAGAACGGAGGCAGGAGAGTATAACGTAAAACTTTTCGCATTTAATAACCTTAGTGAAGGTCAAAAAAAATATCTCAGTGCCCTTAATGAGGTAGTTATTGATGATGTACACTATCAAAAAATTAAGGAACAATTTTTTAGTGACTTTGCGAGAATGGGAAAACCACGTTTCTTTATCGTATCTGAGGGTACAAGTATCACTTTGAACTTAAATTATTATCCAAAAGAAGCAGGAGCTCATAATCTTACATTGAGAGCAGATGGCTATGAGGATCTTCTTATTAAGTATACACAGGAGAAGGCAAAGTCTGCACCTGTAATGAATAAGCTTGAGAAGAAAGAGGCTCAGGGATACTATGAGCTTTCCTTCCAGGGAGACAGAAAGGCTGTTCAGAATTACCTAAAGAGCATCAAGACTCTGACCGTTGCAGGAAGAGCATACGGACAAATGGCACCTTTCAGTGCTGATTTGTTGAATATGGGAGAGAAGTTTAGCTTCGGAGACTCTAAAGGAGAGAAAGAATTAGCAGATTTACTTTTATTCTCCATTCCCACAGACAATGGGGATAAAGAGCAGGAGATTCGCATTGAAGCGGAAGGATACAAAGTAGCTACCATTCCTCTATCTTAAGTAGCGCTAAGCGGATAGCAGATAGTTTGTAGAAAATGCATAAGAAAGAAGCGGTGAAAGAAAAACGGGATAAAAACCGGAGACTTTCTTCCACCGCTTTTTTAGTATTTTTTAAAGAGTAAAAAACAGGAATGGATAGGTTCTATTGGGCATATCGCTATAAAATTTAATTTATATATCAAGTCAAACGCATAAGAATTTTCTATACTTCTTATTCTTTTCTTTGCTTGGGACGAAAAACTTAGGAGTCAGCAGATGAACAGCTGTGTTTTAGCACTTAAGGAGAAGAGAAAATGAAAAAAGGAGTGGAACAAAAGAAAAAAGAGCCGAAAGCGAAGAAGGGAGGCTTGTTCCAAAGCTTGCGTTTAAGCAGTAAAATGTCGATTCTAATCGGCCTTTGCTCAGCGATTGCGCTTATCGGGACAGGCTCTATTCTAATTAATATTAGTAAGAGCAGTATGGAAAAGACCGTTGACAGCAATATGGTGGATAAAACCCACATGGCCATCAATGATATTGAAAATATCCTTTACCAGAATCAGGTGGTTGCGGAAACCATCCGAGAGGGCATTATGTCGGCTTATGAAACCCAGGAAGAGGTAGGGGCAGTGCCTGCCAATATCTGGAATATTGTGGATGGGAATGGAAATGCCGTTGCCACCAAGGTGATGGGACCGACTACTTTCCAGTCTCGGGTAAGAAATGTGGCAATTCCGGCAAATCTTTATAATGCGGAGTCTGCTATGTTGGACTCTCTTTACGCGGCGGTCAACAGTGATGACAGTATATTTGGCGTAGGAGTCTATTTTGACAAGGGTGCCTTTATTCCCGGCGTGGATGACTATTCCCTCTATCTTAGCAAGGAAAATGCCAAGACTCGTACTGTGCAGACCTATTCCGCAGGCTATCAGGAAGAAGAGGATTTTAAGCATTTAAAAGAGACACAAAAGCTTAGCGTTAGCAACATTTATCAGGATGCCTATACCAAGGACTGGGTCTTTTCCATTATGGTTCCTATCGTTATTAAAGAGGAATTTAAGGGCTATGTTCTTGTGGATATGAAAATGGATGTTTTCGGACTTCTGCAGCAATCGGACGAACGTTTTCCATCTTTGGCAGTTGATTTGACCGACCATGATGGCAATGTTGCTTATTCTATGGATGCGGACGCCATTGCAAAACCCGTAAAGGATACTTTACCGGAGGAGGCATACAATACTCTGGAAAGCATGAAGGCAGAGGGAAAATCTTTTAATGTGGTTACCGACAGCTTGGATAAGGGTCAGGTAAAGCGCTTTCTTGCTCCGGTGGAAGTAGGAGATGCAGATTGGTGGGTGAGTGTCAGCCTTTCTGAAGCAGAGTACAATGCCACGCTGATGACTTTGGTCAAGACTGCAATGCTGACCAATTTATTGGGAGTATTGGTTTTGATTGCTCTTACCCATTTCCTGATTCGAACATCATTGGCACCTTTGAAGAAAATTTCTTCTTCCGGTGTGGAAGTGGCCAAGGGAAATTTCGATGTAGATATTCAGTACAATAAGAAAGATGAAATTGGAGAACTGGCAGAGAGCATGAGAGAAATCATGCAGAGAATCCGGACTATTATTTCCGACTTGCAAAATAAGCTCAGCGAGCTGTCCAAGGGAAATTTCCGAGTGGATATGGAAGATCAGGAGTATTATGCCGGTGCCTATGCACCTCTCCTACAGTCTCTTAGAGAGATTCGGGGAGACCTGTCCAATACCATGAAGGAAATCAGAAATTCCGCAGAGCAGGTGCAGGAAGGAGCGGATCAGGTCAGCAATGCCGCCCAGTCTCTTTCCGAAGGGGCAACGGAGCAGGCTTCCTCCATCGAAGAGCTCTCCGCTACCATGGATGATATTTCTCACAAGATTGACAGTACGGTAAAGATTACCGAAGAAGTGGCAAAGTTAAGCAATGATGCGGAGCAGGCCGTAAATGTCAGCACCAACAAGATGGATGAGATGTCCAGAGCTATGCAGGATATTACGGAGAAATCTCAGGAAATCAATAAGATTATCAAGACCATTGACGATATTGCTTTCCAAACCAATATTCTCTCCCTAAATGCGGCTATCGAAGCAGCCCGTGCCGGAGTGGCAGGAAAGGGATTTGCCGTTGTGGCGGATGAGGTAGGAAACCTGGCTCAAAAGTCTGCCAAGGCAGCCCAAAATACCAGCAGCTTAATCGAAGAGGCGATTGATGCCATCGGCAAGGGCGCAAAGCTTTCCGAGGAAACTGCCCAGTCTCTGGTGGTGGTTTCTGAACAGAGTAAGAAAATCAACAGTATGATTACAAACATTTCCCTGGCATCGGATGAACAGGCCAAGGGCGTAAAACAGGTGAGTGTGGGAATCGACCAGATTTCCTCCGTGGTACAGAATAACTCCGCAACAGCGGAAGAAAGTGCCGCAGCTTCCGAAGAGCTTACCGGACAGGCTCATACTTTAAATGAGCTGATGGAAAAGTTCCAGTTGAAGGAAGACTAAGGGATAAGCTGATGAATAGAGAGTTTGAAAAGATGCAAAGATAGCTTGACGAATAGCTTAAAAAGTCCCTTAAAATAGATAATTTCATTTAAAGACAAAATGTATAAATATTTACAGAATATTGAAGAAAAAGCGTACAAGTGCTATAATTCCCCTTAAGAATTTATTTTTGCTTGCCTACATTTTCCCCTAAAAATTCTTTCTTTCCCCGAAGAAAGAGCGGCATAAGGAGAAAAGGCAGGGATAAGGGTTAAACCTTAAGGAGAGGAGTGTTTATGGACAGCACAGTAAAAAGAAAGGGAGGGCTAGGGTTCTGGATTTGTAACTTTGCCTTCACCCTGGAGCGCTTTAGCTTTTACTCTGTAAAGTGGCTCATTGTAAATTTTTTAATCGCCACTGTGGCCAACGGCGGTTTAGGAGTAGCGAAGGAGAATGGTGCTACGTACCAATCTTTCTTCGTAGCTTTTACTTATTTAGCCCCTTTGTTTGGTTCTTACATATCCGACCATTTTGTAGGTGCCAAGTATCTGGTTCCTATCGGTATGGCTTTGATCAGCTTAGGATACTTCTTCGGCTTTAGATCCTCTAATCTCACCGATATTGCCATCATGATTGCTTTGGCTTCTATCGGAACAGGACTCTTTAAGCCCCAGACCAACTCCATTACCGGAAAGTTATTCTCTGATCCTAAGGATTTGGATATGGCCTTTTCCACTCAGTATTCTATGGTAAATTTAGGTTCCTTCATCGGAACTACCAGTGTGGGACTGATTGCAGGAACAAGAGGCTATAGAATCTGCTTCCTGATTTGCGCTATCGTTATGTTGGTAAATGCTGTAATGTTCTTCTTAGGTTGGGGACCCTTGGGAGAAGCAGGAGCTAAGCCCTTTAAGGATAGTGCAGAAGTAGTTGCATCCAAAGAGACCATCAAGACAGCTGAGCCAAGTAGACCGCTCACACAGATTGAAAAGCAAAGAGTACTGGCAATTATCGCCGTTTCCCTCTTCTCTTCCATCTTCTGGATTTTCTGGTATTTGGCATATCTTCCTGTTTATGATCACTGGGGAGCAATGAATGATGCCAAGGAATTCGTTAATATGAACTGGAAACTTTTCGGATTCACGATTCCCACATCCTTCTTTGACTCTGAAAATGCCCTTCTTTGCATTCTGTTAGGACCTGCTTTAGGACTCCTTTGGGCAAGAGATGCAAAGCGCGCCGGCGGTGGACTCAGTATCTTTAAGCATACTGCATTAGGTATGGGAATTTTAGGACTTGCTTTCCTGGTAGCCGCAATGGCAGAGATTAGCAGAGCAGGAAGACCTGCGAGCTTACTTTGGGTTGTAGTATTCGGTTTCTGTTTGTCTCTTGGTGAGATGACCTTCTCTCCATTAGGAAATTCCTTTATTTCCAAGTTTGCTCCTGGAAAGCTCCTTTCCGCAATGATGGCGGTATGGACTTTTGCCATCTTTATTGCAGGACTTTCCTACGGAACCTTGTATAACATTATCTCCAAGATGCCATTTGTGGCGGCAAACTTCGGTATTGCAGCACTTTTGATTGTTCTTGCAGCCGTTCTTTGGATTATGGACAGAAAGCTGAAAAGCTTGATTAATGATCAGGTAGAAGCGGCAGAGAAAAAAGAATAAGCGGATAAAAAGTATTTAAGAAGGGGAGGGCTGAAAGACCTCCCCTTTCCTTATAAAAAAGACAGCAAAAAAGAAGGGTTGTAAAAATTCAAAATAATTTTCTAAGCAATATAGGTCTGAAACGGGGCACGCTCTCGCTAGCTTCGCCACGTAGGGGATACTAAGCGAAAAACTTCGTTTCTCTTGTTTTTCGCAAGTACCCACGGGCTCAGACTACCCCACATTCAGACCTATATTGCCGAAAATTCTTTCTTAATTATGATTTTTTACAGCCCTTCTTTACTTTAGTCGTTTTGATTCAGCCACTCCATCAAGACTTTCTTATAGAGCTCCTCTTCATCTACAAAACACATGTGCCGAGAATAACGGAAAAGCTCCCACTTGGCATTGGGAATAGCATCAAACATGGTCTTCGCAATATAGGGAGAGCAAAGGTCTTCACCACCACTACAAATCAGAGTGGGTTTGGAAAAATCTTTCATCTGCTCCAGATAATTATAATCCCGAAGTGAGCCGGTGGGAGTAAATTCATTTGGACCCCAGCCTGCAACATAAGCTTCGGTTCCTGCTTTTTTCTTTCTTGTCAGGCACTCCGCCGCATCCGGACCAAAGGGACCGGCACAATATCTGGTCATAAACTCCGTAATGGCAACATCATAGTCCGGATCACTATAGTTTCCTGTCTCCTCCGCCTTGGCGATAGCCTCCTGCATCTCCTTGGGAAGATAGCCAACTCTTCTTTTCTGCTCGCTTTCCCAGATTGCATTGTAGGGAAGGGTGCTGGAAAGAATATAGCTAGCAATTCCCTCCGGCTTACATTCACACTCATAAATGATAGCCAGCATACCGCCCCAGGACTGTCCTAAGATATGTACTTCATCCAATCCTAAATGCTTTCTCAGGGCGATTAATTCGTTTAGCCAGGTCTCCTTAGTCCAAAGATCCGGATGTCCGTCCAGGTAAGAGTTTCCACAGCCCAGCTGGTCATACATAATCAGCTGACGTCCGTCCTTATCAGCAAGGTCATCCAAAACCTCGAAATAGTTGTGGGTGGAACCGGGTCCCCCATGGAGCAGAAGAAGAGGCTTTTTATTGCCCTTATTCTCTCCGACAATACGATAATACGTTTCATAGCCCAAATAAGGCATGCGTCCTTCTTGAATCTTTGCCATAATGTCCTCCGTTTCCACCGGCTGAGCCGCTGGTTTTCTTAAATTATATTTCTTTTATCATACCATATTTTCCAAAGGATGTTAATTATTTAACGGGAAATACTATGAAGCGGAAGTCGCTTAATACTAAAAATCCCCCAAAGGAGAATTACAATCCTTTGGGGATTTTACAAATCTTCTAATGAGAAAACATCGAATTCGATAAGAGAAAAGCTCTTTTATTCTCCCTTAACAATACTTCCGTCTTCCTTTACAATCAAAAGATCCTTGGTGTAGTGGTTCAGTACGTGGCATCCGTCCTCGGTGATGATTACCAGGTCTTCTACACGTACGCCGATATTTTCCTCAGGAATATAGATACCGGGCTCTACAGAGAAGCACTGTCCAACCTCGATAATCTCTTCATTAACGGAGGAAACGTCTCCCACCTCGTGATCCTCGATACCTGCGGAATGTCCGGTTCTATGAGTGAAGTACTTACCATAGCCCTTCTCCTCGATATAGTTTCGGCAAGCCAAATCCACATCGCACATTCTGTTGCCGGGCTTTGCCATGGCGATTCCGCGAAGGTTCGCATCTCGAACAATCTGATAAATCTCCTTATGTCTTTCGCTGACTTCTCCAATGAAGACGGTTCTGGTCATGTCGGAGATATAGTCATTTAAGACACCGCCGATATCCAGGATAACGCAATCTCCCTTCTTTCCCTTAGTGTCGTCGGTAACATGGTGAGGATCTGCGGCACCGTGTCCGTAAGCGGTAATGGGATCAAAGGAAACGCCGGAACAGCCGTGCTTCTTATACAAATCTCTGGTTACGGCATTTAACTCCTTCTCTGTTAAGCCCTTTACCACATAAGGCACCAACTCTTCCATAACCTTATCATTTACTAAAGAGGACTGAATCATCAGTTCTTGCTCATGCTTGTCCTTAATCTGGCGAACCTTATCCACGATTACGGAACCGTTTACAAAGGAGGAACCTGCCTTTAACTCCTGCAAACGAAGGAGGAAACGTGCCGGCCAGGTCTTGTCGATACCCATAGGCTTATCCTTTTCGATGAACTCGGAAAGAATTGCTACAGGATCTTCCGTATCGTCAAAATAAGTGATTTCAACACCTAAGTCTCTCTCCTGAGGAAGCATACGGTTTACGAACAGATGCTTGTCACCCTTTGTGTTGATATACAATGCCAACATTCTTTCGCCGGGATGAATCCACTTTCCGGTTAAATAGAAAATGGCGGGTGGGTCGGTAATAATCATCTGAGAAAGATTCCGCTCCTCCATCTTCTTTAAAATCCGCTCTAACTTGCCTTGATCCATTTGTGTCTCCTTTCTATAGAGGGAGAAGGGAGCTTCCTGCTTCCTTGCTCCAAAGAATAATGTGTTTGGCATAACTACCTAGATTATAGCAAAATTTCACTAAAATGGCACATCGAATGCAAAAAAAGTTGAAGAAATTGTAAAAACTCGGTATAGACAAGGCTTATAGCTGAGCATTTAAAATAAAAATTTGCGGAGGAAAATCTTTTATGCTATAGTACAGAAGTCCTAGTTATTCGGTAGGTTTATAGGAATATATAACAGGGCAGAAATCATAAGTATAGAAAGTAGTAAGAAGCTTTTAGTGGTAAAAAGCTTTTATGGGAGAAGAAGGAGAAGAGAATTATGGGTAACGTAAAGAAGAAAAAAATAGCCTTGGGCTTACAATTATTGATAGCATTGTTTTTAGGAGGGGCAGCAGGATATTTCCTTCCCCAATTCGCAAGCTTTTACCAGTTTCTGGGACAGGCCTTTATCCGGCTCATCAGTATGCTGATTATTCCTTTGGTGCTCCCCCTTGTAGTGGTGGCTGTGGCAGAGGTGTTGGGAAAGAATCACTTTCAGAGGCTCCTGGGAAAGACCTTCCTGTATTTCTTTGCCGTAACTACAGGAATTACCGCCCTTTTTGTCTTTGCTTCCTATTACTTAGGCTTTGGACAAGGCATAAATATCGGACAGGAAGGTGCCAGTTTGGAAGGAATCGCCACCGGCGTGAAGATTGATGAGTTTTTCTTAAACTTTATCCCTTCCAATCTTTTCAAGGCACTTACCGACGGCGCCTTACTTCCGATTTTGATTTTCACCATTTTCTTAGGCTATGGCGTAGGTCAGCTGGAGCAGGAGAAGAAGGAAGCCTTCCTTTCCGGCACAAAGATTTGGATTGCCGCCATTTACAAGATTTTAGATGCAGTGATTTTACTCTCTCCTGTGGGCGTATTCGGCTTTATTGCTAAGGACGTGGCAACGACCGGAGTGGATAAGCTTTTGGGACTTGGACAGTTTGTGGTGGGAATGTACCTTGGCTACGGCGTTTTGGCACTTGTAATCTTCCCTGTTATTGCTATTCTATATAAGGTGAACTATGTAAAGCTTTTCAAGAGTATCGGAGATTTGGTGACTCTTGCTTTCGTGTCCGGCGGCTCCAGCGTGGTTTTACCCCCACTTTTGAATCGTTTGAAGAAGGAAGGTTATGACGAGGCGGTTACGGATTTCGTGGTACCTCTTGGATACTCCTTTAATCTGGAAGGGGCGGCAGTGTATTTTGCCTTAGCGACTGTCTTTTTGGCAAATGCTTACGGCATTACTTTCACTCCTCAAGCCTTACTGTTTACGGTTCTCCTCTTAAGTTTAATCGGAAAGACCGCAGCAACCATCCCCTCCGGGGCCATTGTAGTTTTACTGGCAGCAGCTCCACAGCTGGGACTTCCGGTGGAAGGCGTAGCCTTGATCCTCTCCGTGGACTTCTTTGCAAATGCAGGAAGAACCGCTCTGAATGTGGTAGGTCAGGCTTTGGCAGTGGCTGTATTGGACAGTAAGAAAGAGAAGGCGGAAAAAGTAGAAAAGCCGGCAAAGGCGGAAAATGTGACAGGTAAGGAACTTGTTGCCAATGCAGGCTAAGAAATCTGATAGAACAAAGGAAACATCCGCCGGCCATGCAGGATGAATCTGAAGAAAAAACATTTATAGAATACAAAGTTATAGAATCCAAAGTTTCGGAAAGGAAGCAATATGGCAGAGAAAAAGGTATATGTAATCCATGAAAATCTGGAGTGGACTCAGCATTTGGTAAAGTGGCTGGAAGAAAAGAAGATTCCCTATGAGCTATGGGATTTATCCAAGGGAATCCTGAACTTACAGGAGGCACCTCCTGAGGGCGTATTCTACAACCGTATGTCTGCCTCCTCTCATACCAGAGGACACCGCTATGCCCCGGAATACACCGAGCAGGTGCTTTCCTGGCTTACAAGACATGGCCGTAAGGTGGTAAACGGTTTAGGGGCCATTAATCTGGAAATCAGTAAGGTAAAGCAGTATCTTGCCTTAGAGGAAAATGGCATTCCCCACCCCAAAACCGTGGCGGTTTTAGGACAGGATCAGATTCTGGAAGGAGCAAGACAGCTAAACACTTACCCCCTAATTACCAAGCATAACCGTGCAGGAAAGGGCTTGGGGGTACAGCTTTTCCAAAATGAAGGAGAGCTGGAGGCCTATGTCAACAGCCCGGCTTTTGAGCCTTCCGTAGACGGCATCACCCTTTTGCAGGAGTATATTAAGCCCGCAGACGGCAGAATTCGCCGTTCCGAGTTTATCGGACAGAAGTTCTTATACACCGTATCCATTGACTCCTCCGACGGCTTCCAGCTCTGCCCGGCAGACGGTTGCCAAATCGGAAAGAAGAAGGAAGAGCTGGAAAGCTCCGAAAAGTTCCAAATCACAGAACCTTTGGAGAAGGAAAGAGAGCAGGCCTACACAAAATTTTTGCAGCACAGCGGTATTGATGTTGCGGCGATTGAGTGGGTACAGTCGGAAAGCGGAGAGATTTATGTTTATGACGTAAATACCAACACCAACTATAATCCTACTGCAGAGAAGAATGCCAATATCTACGCCCATGAGCATTTGGCTGAGTATTTGGGAAAGCTTTTAAAAGAGCAGGGGTAAAAAGATTTTCCGGAAATAAAGAATAGGGACCGGAAGTTTTTGTAAAGAGAATATAAGCAGCTTTATAAAGTGGAGGAAGGGGATGTTCATTCTCCTTCCTTTTTGTTATAAATAGGGGCATAGGGTTAGGAAAGAGGGTTCTACGTTTTGAAGGGAGTGAGCAGTTGTGACAGAGATCAGTGCCAGACAAAGGGATTTCTTTGATCGTCAAGTGATTTCATTGATAAAAATGAAGTACGGGATGGAGGACATGAAAGCCATTCGTTCCTTTTTGTTCTCGGAAACCTATCAAATGCTACTGGATCCATTGACAGAGGTATATACCTTTAGTCCGCAAATCGTGTTTGAAATGTGGGAAAGTGAAATGATTACCGGAAATCCTCGTAACTCGCAATATATCAGAGGTGAAGAAAATGAGTAAAGAAGGAGAGTTTTTTATTTATCTTTTGGAAAGATATGCAGATTTCAAGAAGCAAAAAGCAAGTGATATTTTAAAGCTATGGGATGAGGCAGACTTGACAAAACTGATTTATGATTTATACGAAATCTATCATGTGGAGCGTCTGGAGAATGCTTTTGAAGATATAGATATCTTATTAAAAGAAAGAACCAGCTTCGTAGAAGCCTAAAAAAGAAAGGAAAAACCCATGAATACATTTATTTGCTATGACCGTTGCAGTACCTGCAAAAAGGCGGAGGATTTTTTAAAGGCTCACAATGTTTCTTTTGAAAAGCGTCCGATTAAGGAGCAAAACCCAAGCGCCAAGGAAATCCATGAGATGAAGGAGCGTTCCGGTCTTCCCTTAAAGCGCTTCTTTAACACCAGCGGACAGTTGTACAAGTCTATGGAATTAAAGGATAAGCTCCCCAATATGTCCGAGGAAGAGCAGGAAGCACTGCTGGCTACAGACGGAATGCTGGTAAAGAGACCTATATTCCTCTGTGGAGAGAAGGTTTTGGTGGGATTTAAAGAAAAGGAATGGTTAGAGGCTTTAGGAATATAAGATTTAGACGTCGCGGGTAATAATCGATGAGATTTTCGGCAATATAGGTCTGAATATGGGGTAGCGTCAATTTCAGACCTATATTGCTTAGAAAACTTTTCTGATTTTTTACAGCCCCCTAATTATCTCACAGCACTTCTTCACGTCCTCTTCTCTTGTAGACCAGCTGGTACAAAAACGAATCACGTTGGAGTTTTCATCGTAGCGTTCCATGTAGGCGTACTGGGCCTGCTTTTTTAATTGTTCCATTTTTTCATGGGAAATGACAAAGAAGACCTGATTGGTGGGATAGTCTCCGAAGAGGGGGAGCCCCGCATCCTTTAAGGCTGCCTTGATTTCCCGGGCGTAGGCATTTGCCTTTTCGCCGATATGGAGGTAGAGCTCATCCTTAAAGAGCTCATCAAACTGTAGGCCCAGAAGCCAACCCTTGGCAATGAGGGCACCATGCTGTTTGATGGAGGTGAAGAAATGAGGAAGTCGGGTGGAATCCGGAATCACCACCGCCTCTCCGAACATAGCACCGCATTTGGTGCCTCCGATATAGAAGACATCACATAGCTTAGCCAGATCTGGAAGCTTAATGTCATTAAATCCACAGGTGGAAGACGAAAAGAAAAAGCCCGATTCGATAGGTACCGGAATAGGAAAAGAGATAAAAAAATTAAATCAAACGCTTATCTTGTCAAAAACCTTGTCGATTATAATAAAGACGGATTCTTCCAGGGATTTGGATTCACAGACGATGGAGAGTCTTCCGTCGAGGAATGTTACGCATTTTCCGGCTTTGCGGTTTAAGACAAGGCATTTTCCTCTTGTAAAGACAAGAGCTTTGCGGAACATTGGCCTCGACCTTTTTAGAAGTATAGAGTATTTAAGGGAGTAGTTAAAAAACGCTTACGTTGGCTAAAGGCTTTGCAGCATATTGCAGGGCCCGAATTACCCCTTAGGGATAGAGAAAAGTCGGTCAGGGAGGTCCTTCTTTTTTCCGGAATGGAGGCAAAATGAAGAAACAAGGAATAGACAGAGTACTGTTCCCCTTGGCTACAGCCATTCTGCTTGGTTTGTTCAGCGGACAGGCCTTTGCGGAAGGGCAAAGTGGCACAGCTTCTGAAGGAAGATGGCAACAGGATGGAAACAACTGGAAGTATGTGGACGGTAACGGTCAGGAGAAGACCGGCTGGGTGGAAAGCAAGGGACAGTGGTATTTTGTGGATCCCCAGAGCAAGAATTTAAAAAGCGGATGGATGGAGAAGGACGGAAAATGGTTCTTCCTGGACACCAAGGCGGATTCTTTAGGAAAGATGGCAACCGGATGGCAGTGGGTTGACGGCTACTGCTATTACTTTGCCGGAGATTCCGGAAGAATGTATCATAATGAAAAGACGCCGGACGGCTTCTTTGTACAGGAGGGCGGAAAGTGCGCCAATGAGAAGGGGGAGCCATTATTCGACCTTTCCAAGGGTGTGCAAAGCACGAAAGAGAAGGAAGCGGTAGCGGAGCAGGCCAGAAAAGAAGGCAAGAGCCTGGAGGAAATCGTAAGTCTTGTGGCACAGGTAAAGTCTGAACCTACAGGAACTTCCCAGTCTCAGGCCGCAGAGGCCGATGCAGGAGCAGTGAAGTTATCCGGCGTGTTTAAGAGCGCAGGAGGCTCCGGCGGAGGCGGCGGCGGTTCCAGCTCCGGCGGTGGTGGCGGAAGCTTTTCCGGTGGCAGCTCCGGTGGCGGGGGAAGTTCTTCCGGAGGCGGAAGTTCCTCCAGTTCAAGCAGCAGTGCTTGGCAGACCGGCTATAACCCATCAACTAAGAATCCTTTTGCAACAAAGGAAGAGCTGTATAGCTTCCATTTACAAAATGAGCTAGCTAGAAAACAAGGAATTGAGGAACGCTCTAGGGAACGTGCTAAGCAGGATCAAGAACGCCTGGAACGGCAGAAAGCGGAGCAAAAAGAGGCTGCCAGAAAGGCGAGAGAGGAACAAGGGCGGAGAGACCGTGAAAATGCTGAGCTTTTAAGACAGCAGCAGGCTAAGAGAGAGGCAGCTTTCCGAGAGACAGAGGAGAAATTTAAAAACGGTTTAGAAGAGCCTGATCGCCTTCAAGTGATTTATAAGAAGGGAGAAAGCAGATTTGCTTTATTTGCCAAGGGTGTCGATTTAAATGCAGGAAGCTTCAGAAAAGATGAGAATCTGGTTATTGCAAAGAATACTTACGCCTTTGAAATCATTCCCCAAACCGCTTCTTCCGGCTTTTATGATACTGCGAATGTAGCGGAAAGAGTATATGGCGCAGGAGAAGAGAACTACATTTCCAGATTAAGCTACTATGCGGCAGAGCGAGATGCTTTACGGCATGCCCTTTTACAAAGAAGTAGTGACGTGGTGAATCTCCGGGGAACAAGCCCTCAAAGCGGAAGTTTTAAGGCGAAAATCTTTGGAAAACTCCATAGTCTGGATGAGCTTTATACCGAGGCCCTTGCTCCCACAAGGTCCAGTGCTTATGCCCTGTATCCAAAGACACAGGAAGCCGGTCAAAGCCAAAGAGCCAGCGCGTCCACCCTATCTCGTTCAGAAGCAACAGCTTCCGCTTCCAACTTGAGAAGAGAGGAAGCACAGAATAGCACCCTTCCCCAGAACTTAAAAAATGAAGCTCTCTTTGATGAGAAGAAAGTCAATCCTTCCGACTTTTCCGAGACGGTTTTGGAGTATTTGAAAAAGGGAGAGGTTCTGCTTCTGGAGCATAGCGGCTTTAATACAAGCGGAAATCAGATTGCCGTAGTTTACGGTGCAGAGTGGGATATCTACGGAGAATTAACCGCATTATATCTTACCGAGCCGGACGATAGCTTGCAGGCAATGAAGCGTTATCCTGTGAAAAAGCTGAGCAGTAATAACGAAGAAAAGCTGGTATTCACACCGGAGAAGAACGACAAAGTACAGTCTAAGCTGAAGTACTTCTATACGGTAGAGCTGTATGAGAAAGAGCCGGAGAATTTATTCTTTGACGTAACAGACTAAAGCTTTGGAGCGATAATTTTTCAAAATAAGAGAAAGAGAACATATAAAAAAGAAACGCTGAAGTAGCGCTCAGAAGACTAGAGCACTTTTGCTTTTCGAAATATAGCCTGTAATAAGGGGCAATCTGAGCCCGCGGGTTCTTGGCTTTTGTACTATAAAAGCTTAGAACCCCTGCGAGGCGAAGTTAGCGGGAGCGTGCCCCTGTTACAGGCTATATTGTTGAAAAGCGATAAATCACTACTTCAGCGTTTCTTTTATGTAAATTATTTCTCTTCTTCTACAGACTCGGTAAGCTTTGCCACCTCCATATTCTTAGGCAAAATCGCACTTAAAATCAAAGCAACAACAAAGACTACCGCTACGACATTTTCCCCGAATACGGTCTGTACGATGCTGGGGAAGATGTGCCAGATGCTGCTCTCCGTGCTGGAGGTAAAGCCGATTCCTACTGCCAAGGAAAGAGAAGCGATGACGATATTTCTCTGGCTGAAGCCGCAGGAAGCAATCATCTGCATTCCGGAGACTACGATGCTTCCGAACATCATAATGGTACATCCGCCCAAAACGCTCTGGGGAAGGGAAGCAAAGAAATGTCCTACAGGGGGCAGAAGTCCTGCCAACAGCATTGCTACTGCACCGGTGGCAATGGTGAAACGGTTTACTACCTTGGTCATGGCGATAAGACCTACGTTCTGGGAGAAGGAAGTTACGGGAGCACAGCCGAAAAGTCCGGAAATGCTGGATCCGAATCCGTCACAAGCCAGAGAACCGGAAATTTCCTTTTCTGTAATTTCTCTGTTTAAGCCGGAAGCTACCATGGCTGTGGTATCTCCGATGGTCTCCGCTGCGGAAACCAGGAAGATGATACAAACGGAAAGGATGGCTCCAATGTTAAACTGTGGAGTAAAGGGGAAGAGTCTTGGTAAAGACACAAAGCCGTCAGAGAAAATCAGGCTTAAATCCACCTTACCCATAAATATGGAAAGAATATATCCCACGATTAAGCCGGCCAATACAGAAAGTTGCTTCATATAGCCCTTTACGAAAATGCTCCAGCCGATGCAGGTAAGCAAAGTTACGGTGGCAATGATTAAGTTCTCTTTGGAACCGAAGTCATCTCCGTAGCCTCCGCCGAAGGAACGAGCGCCTACGGTAAAAAGGGAGAAGCCGATGGCGGTTACAACGGTTGCGGCAACGATGGGAGTGATGATTCTCTTCCAATACTTTGCCAAAAGTCCTAAAACACCTTCAAAGCAACCGCCTACGATGACCGCACCGATGACGGTAGGGTAACCGAAGTTTGCGGCAATGGTGGACAGGATGGTCACGAAGGTAAAGCTTACACCCATTACGATAGGAAGCTTGGCACCAACCTTCCAGACCGGATACAGCTGGATAAAGGTGGCGATACCTGCGGCAAACATCGCGTTTTGTAAGAGCATGGCGATTTCCTGCTGGGTAAGGGCGGGCTGTGCGGCTCCTGCGATAATAGTAATAGGGGCCAGGTTGGATACGAACATGGCTAAGACATGCTGTAAGCCGAAGGGGATGGCCTTTCCGATGGGCACTCTTCCGTCTAGCTTGTAAATGTTCTCCATGCGTGCTACTGACTTTTCTTGACTCATTTTTCCTCCTTCATTTGTTTGAAAAAGAAAAAAGATTCCTGAAATATCACCGGGGAATAGATATTTTCAATGGTTTGTGCCTAAGGAGCTTCCTGATTTGCTCCCAAGCAGCATTTTCCGATGTCGGACTATAGAGCGTTTCTTCCTTGAAAATGTAGCTATCCCTTTTTGTGATTTTTCATAGAAATCTTTCCTGTTTTTTCAAAAAGATAAAAAATCCTATAACAAGAATCTGGACTGTATTGTAACACCCTGTAAAGTGCTTGTCTATATTTTGACAATGCGCCAAAAATTAGACAAGTTCACGGAAATTTCTAAAAATAAAGGAAAAACCTTGGAAATATTAAAATGGCTTTTTGGCAAAAAATCCAGTAATATCAAGCTTGTAGGAAGATGCAAGGATAAGCTGTAACGGAACGGATTTTTGCCAGTCAGTACAAAAATTTAGATTATCTAAAAAATATTTTTGTTAAATCTATGACAGAAGCACCAAAAAAGCTTGGCAAAAACTGTGAATAGACTCCAGAAATGGGGAATTTTATACTTAGACAAAGCCATTCCGGAGGAAGAAGGCCTTGTATTTTCGTAACCAATGGATGCATTTGCAAACAGTCAGGAGGGTTTCCATGCGTGCAGTAGGGAAAGATAAGATTCGTGTTGATGCCTATGGAAAAGTCACAGGCGAAGCAAAGTATACTGCGGACTTAGAGCCGAAGAATATTTTGCACGGTAAGGTTTACCATTCCACCATCGGAAATGGTTTGGTAAAGAGCATTGATACCAGTGAGGCGGAGAAGGTACCGGGAGTCGTAAAGATTCTTACCTGCTTTGATGTGCCGGATATTCAATTCCCCACAGCAGGACACCCCTGGTCTGTAGAGAAAGCCCACCAGGATATCTGTGACAGAAAGCTTCTGAATCAGAGAGTCCGGATTTACGGAGATGATATTGCCTGCGTCATTGCGGAAAATGAAGTGGCCTGTGACCAGGCTCTTCGCCTTTTAAAGGTGGAGTACGAGGAGTATCCAGTGATGACCACCGTGGAGGAGGCATTGGCGGAAGGAGCTCAGGCGCTTCACCCGGACCTTCGTAAGGACAATGTTATTGTTCATAGCCACATGACTATGGGAGAGAAGGATTATACCTTTGAGGAAGGTCTTAAGAAGGCGAAGGAAGAGTATGGAGAGGAAAATATCTTCACTCTTGAGCGTGTGTATGATACGCCGAAGATTTCTCACTGCCATATCGAGCTTCCGGTGTCCTTTGCCTATGTGGATGTGAATGACAAGATTACCATTGTCTGCTCCACCCAGATTCCCCATATCGTTCGTTTATATACAGCCATGGCTCTTGGGGTTCCTGCAGGAAGAGTTCGTATCATTAAGCCCTATATCGGCGGAGGATTCGGAAACAAGCAGGACGTATTGTATGAGCCGTTAAATGCTTACATGTCCATGCAGGTGGGCGGAAGACCGGTGCGCTTGGAGATTTCCCGTGAGGAAACTATTTACGGCACCAGAACCAGACACCAGATTACCGGACACACCAAGGCGGTGGTTACAAAGGACGGACAGATTCTCAGCAGAAAGATGGAAGCCTTTTCCAACAACGGCGGATATGCTTCCCATGGTCATGCCATCTGCGCAAACTGCGGAAATGTGTTTAAGGAGTTATATATTGATAAGATCGGTACAGAGGTAGATTGCTGGACTGTTTATACCAATGCTCCTACAGCAGGTGCTATGAGAGGATACGGTATTCCCCAGTCCGTATGGATTACCGAGTGCTTAACCGATGATCTGGCAAGAGGAATCGGTATGGATCCTCTGGAAATTCGTTTAAAGAACTGTATTCCTGCAGGCTTTAAGGATCCTCATAACGGCATTACCTTCCACTCCTACGGATTAACAGAAGCTATGTTAAAGGGTGCGGAGCTTGCCAAGTGGAAGGAAAAGAGAGCAGAGTACGATAAGCCTCAAAGCGGAGACAAGAGAAGAGGTATCGGTATGGCGATTTTCTGCTATAAAACCGGTGTTTATCCTATCGCTTTAGAGACTGCTGCGGCTCGTATGGTATTGAACCAGGACGGTTCCTGCCAGCTCTTTATGGGGGCTACGGAAATCGGACAGGGTGCGGATACCGTATTTACCCAGATGGCAGCAGAGGCCTCCGGTATTCGTTATGAAGATGTCTATGTATGTTCTACCCAGGACACCGATACTGCTCCCTTCGATACAGGAGCTTACGCTTCCCGCCAGACCTATGTTTCCGGTATGGCTTGTAAGAAGGTGGCAGAGGAGTTTAAGGATCGTATCTTAGACTATGCGGAATATATGTTAAACAATGCGGTACAGGATTTCTCCAAAACCGTATATGTGGAAGAGGTTAGCACTGCGGCAAAGAAGATTCGTGAGCTTCTTGACCTTTCCGAAGAGACAGAGATTTCCAAGGATGCCTTGGATCTTGTGGATTCTCAGATTGTTGAAAAGAAGAGCGGAACTCCACTACTTCCCCTTGCTATTTTGGCGGACACAGCATTCTACTCTTTGGATAAGTCCGTACATATTGCGGCGGAATGTACCAACCACTGTAAGAGCAATACCTTCTCCTCCGGTGTATGCTATGCCGAGGTAGAGGTGGATATTCCCTTAGGACTGGTGGAGATTTTACGAATCGTGGAAGTGCATGATTCCGGAACCATCATTAACCATGATACCGCAAGGGGACAGGTTCATGGCGGAATGGCACAGAGCCTTGGCTTCGGTTTATCCGAGGATTTACTGGTGGATCCGAAGACCGGAAAGGTTTTAAACGCCAACCTCTTAGACTTTAAGATTCCTACCGCTATGGACGTTCCCGATCTGGAAGTGGATTTCGTAGAGCTGGAGGATCCGACAGGTCCTTACGGCAATAAGTCCTTGGGAGAGCCTCCTGTTATTGCAGCGGCTCCTGCGGTAAGAAACGCTATCTTACAGGCTACCGGCGTTGCCATGAATGTGGCGCCGATGACCAGCCAAAGACTCACAGATGCCTTCCGTGAGGCAGGATTAATTAAGACAATCTCTGTAGACTAAGGAAGAAAAGCGATAGGGAGGGCTTCCTCCCTATGCCGATTTCTTCTCAAGATTGTATAGAACATAGAGGACAGGAACTCCTGTTTTAGCCGGGGCTCCCGTTCGTAAAACACAAGAGTGATATTTATCTTTATGGTAAAGGAGAGGATAAAGACATGTTTGATTTACAGGGATTTCATGAAGCAAAGGATGTAGCGGATGCGGTGCAGGCCTTAACAGCCAATCCCAATGCGGAAATCATTTCCGGCGGAACCGATGTATTGATTCGTGTTCGTGAGGGAAAGGATGCGGGAAAGGCACTGGTATCCATTAAAAATATTGAAGAGCTAAAGGGCGTGAAGCTTTTGGACAACGGAGACCTTTTCATTGGAGCAGGAACAAGCTTTACCCACTTGACCAATGACCCTCTGGTACAGAAGCATATCCCCATGCTGGGAGAGGCGGTGGATACCGTTGGAGGCCCCCAGATTAGAAACATGGGAACCATCGGCGGAAATATCTGTAACGGGGCAACCTCCGCAGATTCCGCAGCAAGTATGCAGGTCTTAAATGCGGTTGTTTTTCTGACAGGTCCCAAGGGAGAGCGTCAGGTTCCGATTTCCGAGTTTTATACCGGCCCGGGAAAGACTGTTCGGGAGCAAAATGAGGTTTGTACCGGCTTCTTAATCAAGAAAGAAGATTATGAAGGCTTCAGCGGAAAGTACATTAAGTACGGAAAGAGAAAGGCAATGGAGATTGCCACTCTGGGCTGTGCGGTAATGGTAAAGCTGGACAAAGAAAAGAAGCATTTTGAAGAGGTGAGACTGGGCTACGGTGTTGCGGCTCCTACGCCCATTCGTTGCCCGAAGGCGGAGGAAAGCCTGAAGGGAGCCTCTTGCACCGATACGGATAGAATTGAAAATTATGTAAACATCGCCCTGACAGAGGTTCGTCCCAGAAGCTCCTGGAGAGCTTCCAAGGAGTTCCGTTTACAGGTGATTTCAGAGTTGGCAAAGCGTGCTTTACAGGAAGCCATTGTTTTACAAGGAGGACAGGTCAATGCTTAAAATTATTCATTTTAAGGTGAATGGAAGAGATGTGGAACTGGCTGTAGATGAGAGAGAGTCTCTCCTGGATGCCTTGAGAGTGCGTCTTGACTTAACTTCTGTAAAGAAGGGCTGTGAGGTAGGAGAGTGTGGAGCTTGTACCGTTTTGGTAAACGGAGAGGCGGTGGACAGCTGTATCTACCTGGCGATGTGGGCAGACGGAAAGTCCGTTCTTACCGTAGAGGGACTTAAGGGACCAAACGGAGAGCTGAACCCGGTACAAACCGCTTTTATTGAAGAAGCTGCGGTACAGTGCGGATTCTGCACTCCCGGACTGATTCTCACCGCTGTGGAGATTGTAGGAACAGGAAAGGACTATACCAGAGACGAGTTAAGAAAGCTCATTTCCGGACATTTATGCCGTTGTACAGGTTATGAAAATATTTTAAATGCCGTAGAAAGAGTAGTGAAGGAAAATCTTCAGAAAGCAAACTAAAAAATATTTTGGTTTTTGCCTAAAAATTTGTTAGGCAAATCGCACAAAAGTTTTTGCTCTCTTTTGGAAAAAAGGGAAGTCTTTGCGGTGAGGGTGGCAACTCTCACCGCTTTCGTTTATAATCTTATTGTTAATTTGTAAACGACATAATTATTTTTTAGATTACAGGAGCGACCTAAAAAATAAAGAGATATCCTGCAGGAGTACAGATTGCGATAAGCAAGCGAAGGCTTTTCAAAACAATGAAAAGCTTAGTCGATAAGAAAAGGAAACATTCCTTTATCTGCATTGGCTTAGGAGAGAGTAAAAAGGGAAGAGGATACCTTCGTCGTTAAATTGAGTTTAGGAAGTAGGAGATGCTTATGG